>JARYMD010000090.1 GCA_029907285.1 Verrucomicrobiota bacterium
CCTCGCCTGATGCAACGGTCACAGACAGAGTGACGTTTCCCAAGATGTCCGGGACATGCTCGGTTGGCAAGCCTGCGGTGCGGAGTGGTCAGACAGTGGCGTTTTTTGATGCGCCAACACCTGGCAGTGCGAATCCCGAGCTGGGTTATGTCGGAATCTGTCCGGAGCCGGTGGTTACACCAAATGCCGGGTTATTCTCGGAGAGCGTGGCAGTTGTTGTTGAATCGGGTGAACCGGGATGTCGTTATTACTACACATTGGATGGCAGCGAGCCTTTGGAACCCGGAGGGGAGTGGAAGGATGAGATTTGGATGGATGACGCAGTGCCTGCAGGTGCGAGCAGCTTTTTTGACGGGGGCGACGACTGGGCTTGGGTGAAAACGCCGAGTCCGATCTCTGGATCGAAGGCGCACAGGTCTCGGGGGTCGAATGGTTTCCACATGCATGGATTTGCAGGCGCGAACTATCCGCTCCGCACTGTCAAGGGCGACAGGCTTTTCGTGCACGTGTTTATTGACCCTGAAGCGCTGCCGTCTGAGATCATGGTGCAATGGTACGCGGACGGGTCATGGCGTCGGGCGTTTTGGGGTGAAGACAAGCTGTGTTATGGTCCGAAGGACAGTGCCGAGAACTACTACGTCGGTTCTATCCCTGAGACTGGCAGGTGGACGCGCCTGGAAGTGTCGGCTGCAGCTTTGGGACTTGAAGGAGCCTCGATAGAGGGGATGGCGTTTTGTTTGTATGACGGCGCGGCGTGGTGGGATTCGGCCGGAAGATCGAGCACGAATATCAGCCGGGCCATGCTTTATAAAGGGCCGTTGATTTTGACGAAGACGGCCGTGGTGCGTTTTCGTGCGGTTGCGCCCGGATACATCCCGAGCCGGGTTGTGACGCGGACTTATCTGGTTGATTTTGGCGGCAGTTTGCCTGTGGTGTCGATAGCGGCTGCGCCGGCGGATTTGGTGAGCGAGCGAAGTGGGATTCTTGTTGCGGGAGCTGATGCATCGTCGATGCCTCCGTACTACGGGGCGAATTTTTGGAGGCGATGGGAGAAAGCGGCAAACGCAGAGTTGATTGACCCGGGTTCGATGAACACTTTCAACCAGGTGCTTGGTTTGCAGGTTCATGGCAACTATTCGAGATCAGCGCCACAGAAGTCCCTGGAACTTCATGCGCGAAAGAGGTATGGGGTTGGGAAAATTAGATGCCCGGTTTTCCCGGGGGTTGCGGTGGACGAATTTGAGACTTTAATGCTCAGAAATGGCGGCAATGATTGGAACAGGGGCATCATGCGGGACTATGCTTTGCAGGGGCTGGTGATAGGCCTGAATCTCGGAACACAAGGAGGCAGACCGGTGCACGTCTTTCTCAACGGCGAGTACTACGGCATACTGAACCTGCGTGAGTTTGCCGATGAAAACCATGTAGCAGTGCATTTTGGTGTGTCCGGGGACAACATCGACATGATATTCGGCGAACGCGAGGTTGTTGCGGGGGACATGGTCGATTACAACAAGCTGGTCTGGTTTGCGAGGATTAACGATCTGACGGACCCGGGCAAATACGCTGTCGCGACCAATCGGGTCGATATAGACAACTACATCGACTACGAAATCACCCAGATTTACTGTGACAATCGGGACTGGCCCGGGAACAACGTCTTGTGCTGGCGGTCACGGACCGGGGATGGGCGATGGCGATGGATTGTGGATGATTTGGACGCGTGTTTTGACGAACGCGATGCGGGCGCCTCTCGTAACACGCTTTCAGTTGCGTTTTGGGGAGATCCATTCGGCGCGGCGGCGCAGTCGGCGCTGGTGTTCAGGTCGCTCATGAAGAACGCAGACTTTTGTTCGAGGTTTGTAAGCCGCTTTACGGAACTGCTGAACACCAAGTTTCTGCCGGAGAATGTGATCGCAAGAATTGACGAGGTCGAAGCCGGGTTGACGTATGATGTGGACCGGCACATAGGCCGGTGGAAGGACAGTGGCGACTACAACTGGCCGTCGATTCAGACTGTTGCGCAATGGCGTGAAAACGTCGAGCAAATGCGCGCTTTTGCGCGGGCGCGTCCTGCATATGTGCGGGGCCATCTTGATTCCTTGTTGGGACTTGGCGGGACGGTTTCGCTGACTCTGGATGTTGTGCCGAAAGGAGCGGGGACGGTTCGAATTGACAGGCTGCAGTTGGCTGAAGGAGAGTTTCCATGGTCCGGGTTTTACTTTCGGAAGCAGCCGGTGACGCTTCAGGCGATGGCGCAGCCGGGGTATCGGTTTGTCCGGTGGCTGGGGATTGAGAATACGAATGAAACTGTGAGTTTGCTGTTTGAGAGTGACGCTTTTGTTGCCGCCGAGTTTGAGACCGACGAAGAATTCGACCTCAACAATGTCCGTCCCAAACCGCACGATTTGCGCTGGTCTGACTATCAGTTGGCCGGGTTTTCGCCGGCGGCTCCTGCGGGGACGTATCCGCCGAGCATGCTGTTTTACCAAACGTCACGGAGTGATCCCGGACTGGACGCGCCGATGGAATCTGAATGGACCTTGCCGTACAATCGGGATTCGCGCAGCCGCATTCGGGGCCTTGGTGAGATGGGGTTTTCGTTTTTGAACACGAGCGATACACAGCCGGAGCCGGGTTCGGGTTTTCTGGGTGCGGCGGTTCTTTCGCTTCGGACGACGGGTCTGACCAACATTCAGGTTTCATGGGTGGGAGGGACGGTGAACCCGAACAGCCGTGTTTACGCGATCCGACTGCAGTACCGGCCGGGGGTTCTAGGGGATTTCAGGGACGTGTTTGATGAGCGTGGCCAGCCGGTTGAGTATGTGCGCAGCGAGATAGTCGGCGATTTCCGAGACATTGGGCCGGTGACATTGCCGCCTGATGCGGACAATTGCCCTGTTGTTCAACTGCGGTGGAAATACTACTTCATTCCCACGGGCGCAGGCGGAGCACGCGCGGAGTTGAGGATTGATGACATTCAGGTGCGGCCCGGGGCTGGGCGGCGCGCGATTGTTTTGCTGTCGTGCGCCGCAAGGGAGGGCGGGCGTTTTTGGGCGAGTTACCTTGCCATGCCCGGCGAGACGGTGGAGCTGCTGACGTCGAGCGACTTGACGGAGTGGACGTCAGTGCGGGTTTTGAAGGCGGATGGGGCGGGGAGGATAGAGTTCGAGGATAAAATCTCGCCTGTGGCGCCGCATCGGTTTTACCAACTGCGAAGGTTGGCATGGAATTGAATGCGACAAAGGCTGGTTTGGTCGGCGTGCTCTGTCGAATGCGGCTGGTTGAAGGAGCAATGGTTGGAGCGATTTGGGCGATGGTTTTGGCCGGTGCGTGCATTGACGCAAGGGGTGGGGACATTGTCATCAGTGAGGTAATGTATCAACCGGCGTCTTTTGACGCGCGCGAGGAATACATCGAGCTGTATAATCGAGGCGCTGTTGGTTACAATCTTAACGGGTGGAAGATAACGTCGGGGGTTCGATTTGCGTTTCCGAATGTGGTATTGATGCCGGGGCAATACCTTGCAGTGGCAGCGGACCTCGACCGGTTTCGGGCAGTTCATCCCGGGGTGACCAATGTTGTCGGCGGGTGGGAAGGCCGTTTGGGGAACAATCGGGAGACGATCACTCTTGTCGATGCATTTGGGAAGAAACAGGAATCGTTGACCTATGCGAATCAGGGGGATTGGGCGCAGCGACGGCGTGGTCCTGACGACAAGGGGCATCGGGGCTGGGTTTGGGCGGCTGCGCATGATGGGGGCGGGTCTTCGCTCGAGTTGATCAATGTGCAGATGACAAACCAGGAGGGACAGAACTGGGACGCCAGCCTTGTTCCAGGGGGCACACCGGGCGGGCCCAATTCCGTTGCGCGGACGAACATTGCGCCGATCGTGCGGAATGTCGCGCATGCTCCGGCCGTTCCCCGGTCAACCCAGCCCGTGACCATAACTGCGCAGGTGCTCGATGAATTGCCGATTGGCGTCGAGGTGTGGCTGTTCCATCGTGTGGATGGTTCACCTCAGTTTGAGCAGGAGCGCATGTGGGATGACGGCAAACACGGCGATGGCGCGCCGGGCGATGGTTTGTACGGGGCTGTTTTGCCTCCACAGCCTGCAGACACAGTGGTGGAGTTTTATGTTAGCGCGACAGATTCGGTCGGCAACAGGCGCACGTGGCCTGCGCCGGTCCAGCCGGAGGGAACACAATCTGCGAATTGTCTCTATCAGGTTTCGGATGAGATTGAGCCTGACGGGCGGCCGTTTTACCGGCTGGTGATGACCGAAGCTGAGCGACATGAGTTGGCCGACGAGATCGGTCAGATGCCGTGGTACTGGAGCAGCGACGCGCAGATGAACGCCACGTTCATCAGCACCGAGTTCGGTGAGACCGAGGTGCGATATCTTGCCGGTGTGCGCGTGCGCGGGACGACGTCGCGTGACCCGTCAATCCCCGCCAAGAGCCGCCGAGTCAATTTTTCGCACGACCATCCGTGGCGAGGGCGTCTTGCGATAAGTTTGAATGGATTGAATCCGCATTCGCAAGTGTTGGCAGGCGCATTATGCAGGCTGGCAGGAGTGCCGGCGGCCGAAGCGCGGTTTGTGCGAGTGCGTGAGAACAACCGGCAGATCACACCCGGTGATGCATTGCCATACGGTTGGCATGCAGAAGTGGAAGTCATTAACAACGAGTTTGCGTCGCGCCAATTTCCCCTTGACCCGAACGGCAATCTGTACCGAGCTGATGGCGGGAACCTCGAATACCTCGGGGAGAACCCGAGCAATTATGTGTATATCGTGACGTCCACAGGGGCGCGTTATGCCAATTATTCAAAAGAAACCAATGTGAGCGAGGACGACTGGTCTGACTTGATATCGCTGACTCGCGTTTTGAATGCCACGCCCGATTCGGAATACTCGCAGGCTGTGCAAAGCGTTGTGGATGTCGATGAATGGCTCCGGTATTTCGCCGTTTTTACAATGCTAGCCAGCACTGAGACTTCGCTTGCAACCGGGAGCAACGGCGACTTCAGCCTTTACAGTGGCAAAGCCGATCCGCGTTTCAAACTGGTAGCACGAGACCTTGATTCGACCTTTGGGATGGAAGGCGGTTTGTATGTTGAAATCTATCGTGCGACCAACAATGCGGCCGTGAACAGGTTTTTGACCTGGCCCGAGTTTGGCCCGAAATACAACGCTGAACTCAGGCGTTTGAGCGACACACTTTTCGAACCCGGCCGGCTTGGGTTGATTATCGACCGTGTTCTTGCGGATTACATGCCGGCTGCTGTGGTGTCGGCAATGAAAGACTTTGGCGCAAAGCGGCGCGCTTATGTCTTGAGCCAAATTCAATCCTCGATGTGGGTTTCCTCGAGTCTGCCTATTGTAAACTGGCACATGTACACGACGGCGCCGTCAGTGACGCTCTATGGCGCTGTGGATGCCAGCCGGACGTCGAAGGTGCTTGTTGGCGGGCGTGAAGCGGTGCTCAACGTGCTCACTGGGGTTTGGTCCATTGATGGCGTTCAGTTGCTGCCCGGCGTCAACAGGGTTTTGGTCTGTGCGTTTGACAGTGCAGGCGCCGAGGTGGAGCGGCAGCTTGGCGCCATCTGGTACGACACCGGACGCAGCACGAAGGTCTCCGGCCAGCTCGCTTCAAACACGTTGTGGGAAGCAACAAAGGGGCCGTACTTGGTCACTGGCGACGTTGTTGTCCCGGCCGGGATCACCCTGAGGATCGGGCCGGGAACGTCGGTGTTCGTCGAACAGGACAAACGTGTCATTGTTCGCGGCTGTTTACTGGCTGAGGGGAGTGCAGACAAGCTGATACGAATAACACGTCCGCCTGCGGCGAATTACAACTGGGGTGGGATTGTTTTCGAGAACGCGACGAATCAGAGCTCTCTCAAGCATGTTGAGATGGCGTTTCTGTCGAAGCCGGCGATTACGCTGACGAACTCGAGCCTGCTTGTTGAGGATTCGTCATGGGACGCAATCACGGCCACGACCATTGTCACCTGCGATTCTTCGCTTGTTGTGCGGCGTTCGAAATTCCCCGCTGTTGCGTGGACGGAGACGGTCAGTGGATTGGGCATTCGGGCAGGTGGCCAGGTGATATTTGAGGGCAACTATTTTGCCGCGCCGACCGGCTATGCAGACGTGATTGATTTCACCGGCGGGCATCGCCCGGGGCCGATCCTGCAGATTTTGGGCAACACGTTTGCCGGCGGCGGTGACGACGGCCTTGACCTTGACGGGACGGATGCGCATGTCGAAGGCAATGTGTTCATGCATTTTCACAAGAGCAACGATACATCGAGCGAGTCAAGCGCCATCAGCACCGGCATTTACGACGGCCAGACCAGCTCAATCACAGTGGTGCGGAACGTGTTTTTCGACAATGACCATGACATTATCGTGAAAGATTGGGCGCGGCTTGTGTCTGAAAACAACACCTTTGTAGGAAGCAAGTATGGTTCGCTCTGTTTCAAAGAACCGCTGCGTCCATTCGATAATCCGCCTGTGTCTGTGTTGGCCGATGGAAACATCTGGTGGGGTTCGCCCCTCGTGATGGCCTATATTGACACGAACCTTATGGCAACGGGCGCCATGGAAGTTTCTGTAACCAGATCGATTCTTCCACAATCAGGCCCGTGGAACGGGGTGGGCAATGTCAATGCAGACCCAAGGTTTGTGGATGAACGAGGTGATTTTCATTTGTTGCCTGGGTCTCCTGCGTTGGGCACCGGACCTCTCGGTCTTGACATGGGCGCGTACGCACCTGCCGGGACAAGAATTGTGAGTGAAGTGGCGGGTGAAACATGGCGGACAGACGCGAGTTTTATAATTGGTGGCCCGGGCATGGTGGCGTACAAGTACCGGATCGATGGTGGGCCGTGGAGCGAAGAACAGTTCATCAGTCAGCCGGTGAAAGTGACTGGATTGGCCAACGGCCGTCATGTTGTCGAAGTGATTGGCAAGAACTCGGCTGGCGTTTGGGAGGAGGAAGTCCGGCCCACGGGGTCGGTTGCATGGACGGTAAACAGGCTGTTGCGTCGCATTCGAATCAACGAAGTCCTTGCGCAGAACAATGGTGTTGCCTCGATGTACGATCGGTATCCTGATCTTGTCGAGCTTTACAATGACAGTCCGGAGTCCTGTGATCTGTCCGGGATGAGTTTGACGGATGACCCGGTTGTGCCGCGGAAATTTGTTTTTCCATCGGGGGCTGTGATTGCGCCGGGGGGTTATCTTGTACTTGCCGCAGACAGTCGCAGTGGCGATCAGGGGTATCACCTTGGGTTTGGACTCGATGCGAGCGGGGACGGGCTTTACTTGTATGATCGGCCGGAGAACGGCGGACGGCTGTTGGATAGCGTTGTTTTTGGGCTTCAGATTGCGGATTTGTCGATTGGAAGGTTGAATGATGTGAACTGGGGGCTCACACTGCCGACATTTGGCGGTCCGAATATTGCGCAACCTGTGGGCGACGCTCGGCGGCTTCGGATAAACGAATGGCTTGCGAATCCTGGTGCTTATCAGCCTGACGACTTTGTTGAGCTGTTCAATCCCGATCCGTTGCCGGTGGCGATCGGCGGGTTTTGTTTGACGGATGAACCGGTTGGAGCGCCTTGTCGCCACACCATCCACCGGCTGAGCTTTGTTTCGGCGATGGGATTTGCGGTGTTTATTGCAGATGGGAGAGCAGACGGGCCGGCGGATCACCTTTGTTTCAAGCTCAGCTCGAGACAGGGCATGATAGCTTTGTTCTCTGGTTTGGGCGAGTTGATTGACATTGTGATTTACGGGCCGCAAGCTCCGGGCACTTCAGAAGGGCGAAGTCCGAGCGGGTCAGACGAGATTCGGTCTTTTGCTGTGCCGACGCCGGGGAGTGATTCACCGCCTGTTGTGAACCCTGGCGCTGTTGTCATCAACGAAATCATGGCAAACAACAGGTCGTATTTCGATGACTCAGGCGCATTGCGGGACTGGGTTGAACTCTACAACAAGTCCGGGCAAGTGGTTGACCTTGCCGGGCTTGGTCTGACGGACCGGCTTGAGCAGCCGTATCGTTGGGTGTTTCCGCCCGGGGCGAGCATCCCGCCAAACGGCTATTTGGTGGTCTATTTTGATTCGCAGTCGGCGCCGTCGGCAACGAACACCGGATTCGGTCTATCTGCCAATGGCGATGCGGTGTACATGTTCGACAGGGCGGGCTCAGGGCCGACACGCGTTGTGGACTCGGTCGAAGTCGGCGTGCAAGCGGCCGATTTTACCGTGGGACGGGTGCCGGACGGGGCGGGTGCATGGGTCCTCAATCAGCCGACGCCTCGCAAACCCAACAAGGCTGCCGCCATGGGGAGTGCGGATGACCTTCGCATTAACGAATGGATGGCGAATCCGCGGTCGGGCGATGAAGATTGGATTGAGATTTACAACTCATCGGCGCTGCCGGTGGCCATTGGCGGGCTTTATCTCACCGACAACCTTGCAGAGCCGTTCAAGTTTTTGATCAGGCCATTGTCGTTCATTGGGGTTGGGCTTTCGGCATTCCAGTTGTTTGTGGCCGATGGCAATGAAACTGCAGGTGCGAACCACGTTAACTTCAAACTGTCGGCCGGGGGAGAATCGATTGGGCTTGCGGATGGCGAGGGGCGGTTTATTGACTCGGTTGTTTTTGGTGCGCAGGAAAACGGAGTGTCTGAGGGAAGGTACCCTGACGGTTCAGGGACAATCATGTTTTTCGGTCTCAACCCGACGCCTGGCTGGCAAAACAATCCTGCGGGGGGGCCGAGCCTTGTCTTGTACTTGTTGAAGACCGGCGAGGTGATGCTGCGGTGGAATTCAGTGCCCGGCCAGAAGTTCCAGGTTCAATCGACGCTGTCGCTTGCCAATCCGCAATGGGAGACGTTGCGGACGATTGATGCCATCGACAGAGAAACGGTCTTAATTTTTTCACCGGAGGATGGGACATCGTGCTATTACCGAGTGCTTGTCACGAGGTAGGAAGTTGGTCAGAATTGTGGAAGTTGTGACCGGAAACGCCGCGGCCTGAGACGCCTGAAGAACAGAGCTTGTCTTTCAGGCGGGGATGATGTGCGCGGCGTTGTGGGTTGTTCTGATCGCGCCATGGCCGGCTCAGTCGTTTCCAACAAGCATGCGGGGCTGGTCGTCAACGTCAGCGGACTTGGCGGCGTGCGGCTGATTCAGGCCATAGCCAGCAATCCCGAGACAGCCATTTACCAGACGGATCATCCGGGAGTGATTGTCAAGCTGTTCGATCTTGGGTGCGAGAAAGTCGGTGAGATCGGATACGGTCCGTTCATGAGTTTTCAGGCTGAACTGGCCAATTTCGAAGAGATCATTCATCTCGAATCGCTGCGTGATTTTGTTCCTGCGTATTTTGGGGCTAACATCGATTACGAAGCCAAGTACGCGTTCATCGCGATGGAGTATCTCGAGGGCCAGAATCTGCGGCATTGGGCCGAGGAGGCAGCCGCAACCGGGTATGACCCTGAAGCGCTGGACAACCTCCGTCGTGCAACTCATGAGGTTCTGGCAATCCTCGACAGTTTTCATCGGCATGGACTGATCATGATCGATTTCAAGCCTGACAACGTGATCAGGCTGTCGAATGGCAACGTGAAGCTTGTTGATCTTGGCGCGTTTTTCACGCCGCGCCACAGGGCAAACGTTGCGAGTTTCCTGTACACGGCGACTCCGGATCATGCAGAGGTCCTCATTGACGCTTCGAACCTTCAGGCTGGTGTCGCTCCAACCGTGGCTTCGGACGTGTTCAGCGCCGGCGTTGCTCTCTTCGAAATGGCCACGGGCAAGACCCGGCTCGCGCTCAGCGCGGCAACGGCCGACGAAATGCTTGCGATGCCTGAAATATACAGGTTTCGCGACACCCAGATCACAGACCTCTGGCGCGCGTTTCCACATCTCAAGAAGGACATGCCGCTGGTCCACACGCAACTGGTCGAACGCAATCTTCTTTTTTCGGAGGCATGGCATTTGCTCAAGGCATACCTAGCTTCCAAAATGTCCGATTGGGAATCGCTCCCGCCAGAGCAGCGAGACGAGATTCTGCTTTCAACGGGCACGACTTTCATCCTCGAACAACTCCCGCCGGCGCTTGGCTGGCTTGCGCCGGCAATTGCGCGTGCCACCACGTTCCGCAGCATCCGCGTTCGAGATTTGCGTGAGCTCATCATACTCTTGGGCAACCCTGCGCCAGACCATGTGCTGTCCGACGTGGCGGAGCACTGTTTGCTGCTGAGGCATCTGCGCAATCTGGGAATTGAACCTGACTTTGCTGCGCGCCTTAACACATGGGAAGCGCGGCTTGACCGTGTCTCCGGGCATTGGGCGATATCGGCTCCGTTGGTTGCGCGGGAGCTGGGCGACAACGCGCGGTTTGTGTTTTTGCGCCACGACCATGCAGACCAAGATGGGCACACTTACTGGATTGTAGTCGATGAAACGGAAGCATCACAGGTCGAACGGACTGCTGTGACCATTGCCCGGCTGGCCAAAGACCACAAATCGTGGTTGTGCTGACCTGAGCCTCGCTAAGATCGAATTCGTTCGCGTGCTGCGTCGGCCAGAGCGGTGCTGAGATACCTTTCGCCTGTGCTGCAGGCGAACGTGACGATTAATCGTCCGCGGTTTTCAGGGCGGCGTGCCACCTGCAGAGCGGCCCAAAGATTTGCGCCGGTGGAAATTCCGGCGAGGATGCCTTCCTCGAGTGCGAGCTGGCGTGCGGTGGCAATTGCATCCTCGTTCGTGACGGTGATTACCTCGTCGATGATTTGCAGGTTGAGGTTCTTCGGGATGAACCCGGCTCCTGTTCCCTGGATTTTGTGCGGGCCCGGCGTGATTGGCTTGCCTTCGCGTGTCTGGGTGATGACCGGTGAATCTTTGGGTTCGACGGCCACAACTCTGCATTGTTTGCGGCGGGCCTTGATGATCTCTCCGACACCGGTGATGGTGCCGCCGGTGCCGACTGCTGAGACGATTACGTCCACGCGCCCATCGGTATCACGCCAGATTTCTTCTGCAGTGGTTTTTCTGTGGATTTCAGGATTGGCAGGATTGTTGAACTGCTGTGGTATCCACGCGCTGGGGACTTCCTTGGCCAGTTCCTCTGCTCTGCGGACCGCGCCGCGCATTCCGTCGGTGGCGGGTGTCAGAACGACTTCCGCGCCGAGCATGGCGAGAAGGGTGCGGCGTTCCAGACTCATGCTTTCGGGCATGGTCAGAATCAGCTTGTAACCTTTGGCTGCGGCAACAAAGGCGAGTGCTATGCCTGTATTGCCCGAGGTTGGTTCGATGATGGTTGTTTCAGGCGTTAGGATGCCCTGACTTTCGGCGGCGGCGATCATCGCCACGCCGATCCGGTCTTTCACACTGCCGAGGGGGTTTCGGAACTCACACTTGATCGCGACTGTGGCTTCGATCCCGCGCGCAATTCGGTTGAGTTTGACCAGGGGTGTGTGACCGACCGTGGCCAGAATGTCAGGGTGCAGTGCCATTTTGCCATGCCTTTCTTTGTTGTTGAGCCGAGTTACTCGCTGTTCAGTTGGTCGTTTTGACCGATAATAAACTCTGTCGCAGCCGCAGCTCCAGCCAATCCACAAGCCGAGCGTTGTCAGCAGCGAACGATTATCCTCGCAACGGTAGCCCCAAGAGTTCGATAGTCAACCATGGCCGCACTGCCTTTGGCGCGGCGCAGGCACCGGCAGTCGTCAAGATCGTTCAATTCCTTCGCTTTCTGTGGACGGCGGCGCGAATGTGTCGGAAACCCGCCGGTTTGCCAATCCATTTTATTCCGGGTAGTGTGCGGACCGTTGGCGCCGACCAAACATCGTGTCTGTCACCTTATTTGGCCCAGTCTCGATCACGCGAATCCGGTGGCCGATCGTTCACCGGCTGGGGGCGGGCAAGAATGCCCGCGCTCCCGTAACGCGCTGGAAAAAGCAATCGCGTTAGGAGCGCGGCCGTCCCCGGCCGCATCAACGCGACGACCGATTGTACACCGGTTTCGATCATACAAATCTAGCGCCCGAACATTCACCGGAACCTCTAGTTGGGCGCATCCCAGCTTTGTTGAGGTCTCTCATTTGATTGTTTGGTTCTGATAATTACCTGGCGGTAATTTCTGGGGCGCTGCCGCTGGCCGGGATCGCGTGAGGGAACAACAGATGCCACCTTTGGTTCCGATACAGAGTTGCAAGAGCCAACAGGGCCTCGTCTCCTTCCAACGTCCAAAACTGTCCTGTGCGCTTGAAGCGGGTCTGGTACTGACTGGCAGTTGATTCGACAGCCCCTGAGCCAAGAGGTTCTCCACAGGCCTTGGCCCGCTTGTAGTCCATGCGATGCTGGTGGGTCCGAAAATAGCCGATCTCTCTGTCCAAGGCCTGCTGTTGGAACGGGCTCATGGTCTGAAGTCTTTGCCGCAATCCTTCAAGTTC
>JARYMD010000091.1 GCA_029907285.1 Verrucomicrobiota bacterium
ATTGCTTTTCCAACGCGCTGGGCGCACGCAATTTGTCCTTGAGACGGTTGCGAGGTGCTGTTACAACGATGTGGCGTTGAAGTGGCGAATCGGCGGCCCGTGTCGGGGCCGCATGCCACAAAAAGTGTTGTTGTCGTGGTCGGCTGTGAGCACCGAGTCAAACTCTTTACCCAAGTACTTTCAGATCAGCCGCGAGATTATCGCCTCGATCCAAAGAGGCGTGCTGCAGCCGGGGTCGCCGGTGCCTTCTGAGAACGAGATCATCGAGCGTTTCCACGTGAGCAACACGACCGCGCGCAAGGCGCTTGCCGAGCTCGAACGAGCGGGCTGGGTGACACGCGAAAAAGGGCGTGGAACGTTTGTCAGAGACAACACAATCGTTCGTGCCATCAACCGCATCTTCGGGTTTACACGGAACATGATCGAAGCCGGCCGGAAGCCGTCCACGCGCCTGATAGGATTCCATCTGCGCGACTCGGATCACACCCAGGTGATCAACGGACGAGAATACACGTTGAAGGCGCCGCTTTGTGAGATTGAACGGGTCAGGTACGCCGACGATGTTCCCATGATGCAGGAGACGCGGTACATTTCACTTCAGCTTTGCCCCGACATTCACAAGCGGAACTTGGAACGTTCGCTTTACGAAATCTACGAACGCGAGTACGGCCTCGTGCTCACGCAAATCCAGCAGATGCTCAGCGCGATAGTCCTGGAAGGCGACCAGCTCCGTCCATTCAGGCTCGACAAACCCGTTCCAGCGTTTCGGGTTGAGGGCGTGTCGTTCTGCGGCAAAGACTTGATCGTCGAAATGGAGAACTCGATTTACCGCGGCGACATGTACCGTTTCGCCGCCAAGGCGGTGCGGTAGGTGTTGCGAGACCGACACTGCGCTGGTCCCGGTTTTGCAACAGCTAATGCCACAGGATTGTGCGCGCATGCCAAAGCCAAAAGGGGCTCAACTCGATGGGGACTGATCCAGTCGCGGCGGCGCAAGTGCATTTGAATTGCATTTCGCGGCGGGAGCGGTCATCTTCTTTGGGTCTGTGAGTTGTTGAGCGGGGGCGCGCATGAGCGTTTGCCCGGCAATGCACGTTGATGAACACTAGACCTGAAATCGATCTGGATTTGGATTTGCAGTTTCTGCCGGCATGGGCACGCGAACCTGCGGGCGTCAACCGATTTGCCAAGTATGAGAGCGCGCCGGAGGAAGAAAGACGTGGCAGGCGCGGCCAAACGCGGCGCGGAGGTGACTTTGAGTGGGGCGCACGTCAGCAAAGACGAGATCGACCCGAGCGCGGCGGGGGCAAAGCGGCTCCCGGCGTTCAGGGGAGACGTTTCGAGCGGAGGATGGAGCGGAAGCGCCGTCCGCAGCCGCAGGAGGCTCCGCAACCGGAGGTTCCGCTGCCGGAAGTCGAGGTTGAGTTCATCCCGGATGAACGCGGGGTGGAGTCGTTGACGAAACAGATCAAGCTGCGTGGGCGGGCTTATCCGCTGTTCGAGATTGCGAAGCTCATACTGAAGACGCCGGACAGATACCAGGTGCGTTTTGCAGTGCGACGAGACAAGGAAGGGAAGCCTTTGCAACGTCTGATCGTGTGTTCATTGGACGAATCAGTCTGGCTCAACGAGGATGAAATCGCTGATTACATAATGCGGCGGCACTTTGCGACGTTTTACCAGACCGAGAAAGTGCCGATTGATCCGCCAAAGGGCACGTACACGTTTGTCGCCAAATGCAGTCTGAGCGGAGTGATACTCGGCGCGCCCAATTACCACGATTACCAGACGAAACTGCATCGGCTGCATGCGGAGCGGTTCTCACACATCCCGTTCGAGGTTTACAAGTCAAAGATCAAAATCGTTCGCGACGAAGCAGTGGTCAAACAATGGCTGGAAGAGCAAAGCTGGCGCGTCGAGTACACCTGCCTGAACGTGCCCGAACCTTTGCGGCTCAAGACCCGCGAGGAGGTTGAGCAACATTTCCGGACTGTTCACTTGCCAAACCTTGTGCGGGAAGTTGACGAGTTTGTTTTGGGGCCGGGGTCGAAACGCCCGCCGATGTCCCGCGCTCTGCATGTGTTGGTCAGGCATGCGGCCGAAGACCAGAAGAGGTTCCCATTGAAACTGGCCACGAAGCTGAGCCAGCAGTTTGCAGCGCGTGGGCTGCAGTTCTTCAAAGTGAACCGCGCTGTTCACGTGAGCGTTGCTCGGCCGCACTATCTTGATTTGCAAAGCACGGTTGTCTCGGACAATGTCCGGAAAATAATCGAGTTCATCACTGCCAATCCGAATTGCACGCGGCGGCAGTTGATGGACGCGCTTGCGCCCGCGCCTGCGGACGCGCCGCCGGCGAACGCGCCCGCACCGGCAGCGCCTGCGGAGCAGCCGGTTGTCCAAACTCAGGGAACTCAGGGTGACAGTGCCACTGCGCAGGCCGCCGAAAACCAGAGTGTTCAGGCAGAATCGCCTGCGCCAACCCCGGAGCAGACGGCAGTCATCGCTGACCTTCACTGGCTGATTCACCAAGGACACATCATCGAGTTTTTTGATGGACACATCGAGGTCGCCAAACCGCCAAAACCGAAGCCGCAACCCGCCGCGATGAGCGAAGCAAAGACCCAAGAGCAAGCACAGGTTCAGGCGGCCGAACAACACGGCCAATCGAGCGGGCAAGCGCCAGGTCCTGAGGGTCACGCTGCGGAGCCTGCGCAAGCCGCTCAACCGGGCAGTGAGAGTAAATCAGAGGAACTACCAGCTCGGGAGCCGGGGAATGAAGGTTCTGTGCCGACGGTTCCGGATCAGAGCGCAACGAATGCAGTGGACAGCTCTGGGTCTGCTCCCGAGCAGGCGGAACCATTGCCTTCGTTGGCTGAAACGGACGAATCAAGCAAGCAATCGGCTTCACCGGATCAAACTGGCCAACAAACGCAATCCGAAGAAAAGCCCGGCGAGGAATCTACCGCTGTTTGAGGTAGCGCATTTGGGGGTGCGCACCAGCGGCGGCCGAGTTGCTATTGTTTTGCTGTCGCAGAACCGAGGTCGGTGCGCTGGTCTCGGTTTGGCAATGGCAAGTGAATATGATAATGCATTCAGCGTTTCTGTTCAAGGAGCTGTGCCTTCCAGGATTTGCGGCGAGCCTTCTGTCGTTCTCGGTTTTTGCACAGGAATCGGAGAACCGGCCGCTATTGGGGGTCGAGCTGTATCCGGGCATCCGGATCGACGGCCGCGCAGGTGAGCTGTACAGGATAGAGTATAACAGTGACCCCACTTCGGGCGAACCGTGGCAGACGCTCGCCGAGATAGAGCTGCCGTCGGACAGCTATGTGTTTCACGATCCTGAGCCGGTCAGAAAATCGAGACGATTTTACCGAGCTGTCGCGCTTGGTCCTCCTGTGCCTGGCCAGCTTGATTTCACGTACATTCCGCAAGGGAAGTTCTCCATGGGCAGTCCGGAAAGCGAACAAGGCCGGTACGAGAACGAAGGGCCTGTGACCGAGGTGACAATCACGCGTGGTTTTCTTATCGGCAGGCGCGAGGTCACTCAACGGGAGTTCGAGACTGTCATGGGGTACAACCCGTCGGTCTTCACCGGCAATCCAAGGCTGCCTGTCGAGAATGTCACATGGGATGAAGCGGTGCGGTTCTGCGAGAAGCTCACCGAACGTGAGCGGACGGCCGGCAGATTGCCGCCGGGTTACGTTTATAGATTGCCCAGTGAAGCGGAATGGGAATACGCCTGTCGTGCCGGAACAACCACAAGATTTGGCTGGGGCGACAGCGAAGACGAAGCGGTGGCCAAGTGTTACGCATGGTACAATCTCAACGCCATGGCGGAACTTTGGACAGAGCCACATGCAACGGCCGAAGGACCGCAGGAAACAGGAACAAAAGAGCCGAACAACTGGACATTGTACGATGCGCATTTGAACGGCGGCTTGTACGACATGCACGGCAATGTTTGGGAATGGTGTCTCGATGCCGAAAGCACCTACCCGGGCGGTGCGGTTGAAGACTGGCAGGGAACAGCACTCGTAGAACGCCGGATTTGCCGCGGCGGCGCATGGAACTGCGATCTGGTGCGGGACTGCAGGTCGGCACGCCGGCGCGCTGTTGATCAGACTGCCCGGGACAGTTCCACGGGTTTCCGATTGGTGCTGGGTCCTGTGGCAAGCCCGAGACTTGTTTGGATACCACCGGGCACATTTGTGGTTGGCAGCCCGCCATGCGAAGACCATCGCGATCCGGACGAGCAACCAATGACACTGGTCAGATTCACGTACGGGTTCTGGATGAGCAAGTGCGAAACCACACAGGGCGAATACGAGTCGGTGATGGGGACAAATCCATCGATGTTCTCAGGAGATCCCAACCGGCCCGTGGAGAATGTCACATGGCCTGAAGCATTCGCTTACTGCGAAAAGCTAACCGATCGCGAACGGCGAGCTGGGCGGCTGCCGCCGGGTCATGTCTATCGGTTGCCGACCGAATTCGAGTGGGAATATGCGTGTCGCGCCGGGACAACGACGCTGTTCAGTTTCGGATTCGACCGATGCACGCCATGGCATGATTACGTGGATACTCTGTGCGAATACGCGTGGACTTCGCACAACAGCGGCTCGCAAACCCATCCGGTCGGGACGAGAAAGCCAAATCCGTGGGGTTTGTTCGACATGCACGGCAACGTTTGGGAATGGTGTTTGAACCCGCTCATGCTGTATCCCGGTGGGCATCTCACCGTGACGGTCGGAGAAGCCACGAACAATCTGCCATTTCAGTGCATTCGTGGCGGCGCGTGGCACATCGATGCCCAAGGTTGCCGCGCGGCAGACAGGCAAAACTGGTATTTTGACAGGTCCGTCACCCCGTACGGCAGCTTCGGGTTCAGGGTAGTGCTTGCTCCGACGTATCCCACCCCGGCGCGTTAGCACGGGCGCACAACCAGTTCTTCGACAATTGCGCGGGCCGGCAGGTTCACACAAAGAAGGACGCACGCGGCCACGTCTTCCGGGCGCAACATTTTGGCTCTGGCAACGCTGTCGGGCGGTTGCGGGCGCTTGTCAAGCAACGGCGTGTCAATGTCGCCCGGGAAAATCGCGCAGGCCCGGATACCACGTGCACGTTCCTCGGCATTGATGCTTTGGGTAAGTCCTGCGAGGCCGAACTTGGACATTACATAGGCTGCGCCGGCTTTTGGGCTGGCCTGTTTGCCGGCGTCGGAGACGATGTTAACGATGGTTCCAGAACCCCGGGCGCGCATGTGAGGGAGGAGAGCCTGAATCCAGTAATACGCGCCGTTGAGGTTTGTCTCGATCGTTGCGCGGTAGTCCTCGATTGAAATCAACTCCAGCGCGCGTTTGGGCACGTTTGTGCCTGCGGCGTTCACAAGGACTTCGACACTGCCCAGCTCCTCGATGATCCGGGCTGCGGTTCGGTTCACAGCATCGGCGTCTCTGACATCGCAGAGGTAACAATGGCAATTGCTCCGATGGGCTCCGGCCCACTGGCACGTTGCATGCAGCGTCTCCAGTCTCCGGCCTACCAATGCAACGTCCCAATTCTCTGCTGCCAGAGCCAGAGCCACTGCCTGGCCCACACCGCTTCCCGCACCGGTCACAACCGCGATTCGCTTCATGCCTGATGCGTATAACTTACACAACCAAAGGATCAAGCTTGAAGTGGAACCTTGGGAAAACAGCCGAATGCCATAAAACAGGCCGCGCTGTCCCTGATGCGCCAAAATCAAAACTTTGAGCCTGGCACTCTATTTCGAGACTCGGGCAAGATCGGCCGTCGGGTTGGTGCGGCCGGGGACAGCCGCGCTCCTGGCACCGTTGCGGTTTCAAACGCGCTGCGGGAGCGCGGGCATTCTTGTCCGCACCCAATCGGGACGCGATGCAGTGCCAGGCTCGATGTTCAACCGGTCATGAAGCGTTCTTGATACCGGCTTGCCAGTGTGGGGGTGGCGGGGCATTATCCGGCCCATGAAAACTCGCCTTTTTTTCTGCGTTGCAATTCTGGGCTCGTTTTTTGCGGGGTCGCCGGTGCTGTTTTCAGCGGATGATGCAGCCGCGTTGAATCGGCTTGTAATTCATGCTGATCGGGGCAAAGACACGATCAGCCGGTTCATTTACGGGCATTTTTCCGAGCATCTCGGCCGGTGCGTGTACGAAGGGTACTGGGTTGGGGAAGACAGTCCGATCCCGAATACGCGTGGCATTCGGAACGACGTTGTTGCGGCTTTGAAGCGGGTGAAGGTGCCAGTATTGCGCTGGCCGGGCGGGTGTTTTGCGGATGAGTATCACTGGCGAGACGGCATTGGGCCGCGCGGGCAGCGGCCGACGATGATCAACACGCATTGGGGTGGGGTGACCGAGAACAACCACTTTGGCACGCACGAGTTTCTGGATTTGTGCGAGCAGATTGGGTGCGAACCGTACATCTGCGGGAACGTTGGGAGCGGCACAGTGCGCGAAATGCAGGAATGGGTCGAGTACATCACGTTCGACGGGAAAAGCCCGATGGCGGACCTGAGGCGCCAGAACGGGCGGGACCAACCGTGGCATCTGAAGTATTTTGGGGTTGGCAATGAGAACTGGGGGTGCGGCGGCAACATGACACCCGAGTTCTACGCCGATCAATTCCGGCGTTACGCGACGTACGTTCGGAATTTCGGGGGCAACCGCATTTTCAAGATCGCCTGTGGGCCGAACGGCGGGGATTATCGGTGGACAGAAGTTTTGATGAAGAATGTCGGCAGGCAAATGGCGGGGCTGGCTTTGCACTACTATTGCGGGTCTGGGAGAAGGAGCCGGTCGGCCACGCAGTTTGAGGAAGTGGATTGGTTTCATCTTTTGCGGAACGCTCTCCGAATGGACGAGCTGATCACCAAGCACGTTGAAATCATGGACAAGTATGATGAACGGAGACGGGTTGCGCTCATTGTTGATGAATGGGGCGCGTGGCACCAGGTCGAGCCCGGGACAAACCCAGGTTTTCTGTACCAACAGAACACGCTGCGCGACGCCCTTGTAGCCGCGGTGACACTCAACATTTTCAATCGGCACTGCGACCGGGTGCACATGGCCAATATCGCCCAGACAGTCAACGTGCTTCAGGCGCTCGTTCTTACGGACAAGGAAAAGATGATTGTCACTCCGACGTATCACGTCTTCGAGCTGTACACGCCGCATCATGACGCGACTTTGCTGCCCACCGAGCTCGCATGCGCTGATTACAAGTTCGGCGATGAGCGCATTCCTGCCGTCAGCGTTTCCGCGTCACGCGACAAGTCGGGGACCATGCACGTGTCGCTCTGCAACCTGAACCCCAACGACCCGATGCCAATTGCCGCCGAAGTGCGGGGCGCGAAGCTTCGGTCAGCCACGGGGCGAGTGCTGACTGCGCCCGACATGCGCGCTCACAACACATTTGACCAGCCGGACCGGGTCCGGCCGGAGAGATTCGACAATGTCAGCGTGACTGACACCGGATTTGAGGTCACTCTGCCGCCCAGGTCGGTGACAGTGATTTCGCTGGAGTGAGTCAACGCCATTTGAAATGCACCAATTGCCAACCCGCAGCCGACACATTGGCCGCGGGCTGGCGAAAGCAAGGCACACAAATGCGATACGATCCAATCCCGTCCACACTGTTCGTCCGAAACCGCCAGCGGCTGCGCGAGCTGATGCTGCCGAACTCGATTGCGGTGGTGAACTCGAACGACATTCTCCCCACCAACGCGGATGGCACATTCCTGATGCATCCGAATTCGGACCTGTTCTACCTGAGCGGGATTGAACAGGAGGAGACAATACTCGTGCTGTATCCCGATGCGGACGACGAAAAGCAGCGCGAAATGCTGTTCCTGCGGGAGCCGTCGCCCCTGGCTGAAATCTGGGAGGGACACAAGCTTACCCGCGACGAAGCGCGTGAGCGCAGTGGAATCGAGAGCATTCATTGGCTTTCTGAGTTCCCGAGGATGTTCCATCGCATAATGTGCGAATGTGAGCATGTGTACCTGAACTCGAACGAGCACAAACGCGCGGTGGTCGAAGTCGAGACACGCGATGCACGGTTTGTGAAGGAGTGCCAGCGGCGATATCCGTTGCATTCGTATCACAGGCTGGCTCGGCTGATGCATCGCCTGCGGAGCGTGAAATCGGAGGAAGAACTTGAGTTGATCCGGAAAGCCTGCGCAATAACCGCACACGGATTCAGGCGGGTTCTTCGGAAGGTGAAGCCCGGCATCTCAGAAGCGGAAGTTGAAGCCGAGTTTGCGCATGAGTTTATCCGCAGACGCGGGAGATTTGCCTATCCGCCGATAATAGCTTCCGGGCGGAACGCGTGCGTGCTGCACTATGTGGAAAACTCGGCCAGGTGCAGAGCGGGGGAACTGTTGCTGCTTGATGTTGCGGCCGCCCATGCAAACTACAATTCGGACCTGACCCGGACAATCCCTGTCAGCGGTCGTTACTCGCGGAGACAACGGCGGGTGTACGACGCTGTGCTGCGGGTGTTTCGCGGTTGCGTACAGGGGCTGAAACCGGGCAAACTGTGGAAAGACTGGCAGAAAGAAGCCGAAAAGATGGTCGAGGAAGAGCTGGTACGGCTTGGGCTGTTGACTCCGCGTGCGATCAAGAAGCAGGACCCTGCCAATCCGGCGTTCAAGGAGTACTTCATGCATGGCGTGGGGCATCCGATTGGTTTGGACGTTCACGATGTCGGGTTTATCACCGAACCGTTTCGAGCGGGTTGGGTCATGACCGTTGAACCGGGCATCTACGTGCGGAGCGAAGGGTTCGGCGTGCGCATCGAAAACACGGTCCTTATCACGGATGCCGGCCCGGTCGATCTGATGTCGGACATCCCGGTCGAAGCCGATGAAATCGAGGAATTGATGAACAAGGGTTAGCAGAATTCAGCCAGCCGGAAACGCCACAGCCAGCACTTGACCAGCCCGAACAAAATGGCATGAGCCAAACTGCGTGCTGCTGCATGTTTCACACCCAAACCAGTCTGCGACTGGCCGGTGTCTTCCAGAGATTCGGAGTTATGCTGGCTCAGATAAAGTGACAGGCGCTTTGTCTTTGTTTGCGGTGTGGACCCAAATAAAGTGCCAGGCACTTTGTTGCACACACACTGACGAAGGCTCGCTGGGGACAGCAGCCCTACCATTGGTAGGGGGCGCCGTCCCTGGCGCGCCGAGTGCAGCGGCACATGCCCTGATTCCGGCTCGAGGATGTCCGTGCGGCGGGATCAGGAAGTCTGAGACAGGGTGCCATGCTCGATGTTCAAGCAAGCGGAATCTGTGCGGTCAGGGGCGACGTTGCCATGAAGGCGGTCCACGGATTGAGCGCCAACGGATTTATTCGTAGCGAAGGGCGACGATTGGGTCCAGGCGCGCAGCTTTAAGGGCGGGGAAAAGTCCGGCAAATATTCCGGTCAGAGCGCTGAAAGCGACGGCAACGACCATCGCCACAGGCGTGATAACGGGCGCATTGGCGGTAGGACTGAGGAGTTGGAGCACCTGAACAAAACCATAAGAGGCAACAACGCCCATAACGGAGCCGAGCAAAGCAATCACCACGCTCTCGACCAGAATCTGGGTGAAGACGGCGAACGCGGTGGCGCCGACGGCCTTGCAGATTCCGATTTCGCGGATGCGTTCGTTTATGCTTGCGAGCATGATGTTCATGATTCCGATGCCACCGACGAGGAGGCTGATTCCGGCGATCAAGCCACCGCTGAGGCGGGCGTTGCGGATTTGCCTGTTGATATTTTCGAGGTTGTTTTCCTGGGTTTGGAATGTGAAATCCTCGATGCCGCGGTGCGTGAGCATAAGGACGTTTCTGGCCTGTTGGAGTGCGGTCTCGATATGCTCGATTCCGGCCACTTTGAGGTCTATGTCGCTGAGCCGCGGGTCCGGAATGTTGTCTCTGCCGGACGCGGCGCGGAACCTTATCCACGCTGTGTTGAGTGGGATGTACATGGTATAATTCTTGCGCCGGAAGGCCCAACCGCCCCTGCCAAAGCCGCGGCGGCGAGCTGGTCCGACCTGGGGCTCTGTTGGACTGGATTTGCGAAGGAGCCGTTCCTTTTTCTCCTGTTCGCTCTCGTAACGCTCGAACATGCCGACGATTGTGAACGGCTGTCCGTTCAGGTAAATGGTTTCGCCGATTGGGATGATATCGCGTCCTGTTTCCTCAGGTGACCCGAACAGGTCGTCGCGTATTCCGGTGCCGATTACGCAGACGGCATTGGCGAGTTCCTCGTCGAGGTCTGTGAAGAACCGTCCGTGGGCGAGCGTGTGGAGGTTCATGTCGATGACAGCGGGCCACACGCCACAGAGTTCGGATGGGACGACCATTTTTTTGCCTTTGGTGACGACGACACCTTCGATGCGCATTTCCGGCGAGACGAGGCGGAGGAGTGGCGCGCTGGACCGGAGAGCCCGGACGTCGAACATGGTCCGGCCCGGGGCTTGATCAGCAAGATGCTCCTGATAAGACGGCACATCTTGTTCCTGGAGGAGGACCTTGTCGGCGCCGCCCATGGCGACCATGGTTTCTTTCATGCCATTTTCCATGCCTTTGATGATGGCGGCCATGCCGACGAGGCTGGCGACGCCGAGGACGATTCCGAGCATGGTGAGGAACGACCTGAACTTGTGCGCCCAGACTTCCTTGATCCCTACGATTATGGTGGTCAGAAGGGCCATGGTTTCGGAGTCTTATTCGTATCTGAGGGCTTGGATCGGGTTAAGCCTTGAGGCTTTGAGCGCCGGTAGCAGGCCCGCAAGAATGCCAACGCAAACGCTGAACCCGAAGGCGATCAGCATGGCTGTCGCCGTCACGATTGGTGCGTTGTCGGTGGGTGAAATGACTGAAATCAACTTCACGAGTCCGAACGAGGTGCCGAGACCCAAGAACCCGCCCAACATTGCGATGACGGTGCTTTCGACAAGGATTTGAAAGAAAATGTCGCCGTTGCTTGCGCCGACGGATTTGCGTATGCCGATTTCGCGGACGCGTTCGGAGATGCTGGCCAGCATTATGTTCATGATTCCGATGCCGCCGACAAGGAGGCTGATGCCGGCGATGAGACCGCCGCTCAGCCGCGCGTTGCGAATGAAGGTGTTGATTGCTTCGGCCCATTCCTCCTGAGTGCGGAAAGTGAAATCTTCAATTCCCTTGTGGGTGCTCATTAGCAGATTGCGGACCTGCTGGAGGGCTTCCGGGAGCAGGTCGAAATTGCGGATGCGGAGTTCGAGGCTGGAGAGTCGAGGGTCACCGGTTGCACCGGATGGGGTGGAACTGGGCTGAGAGCGCGGCCCAAAGCCGGCGAGGCTGACACCCGACCTGAATTTCATGTAAGCTGTGTTGAGCGGCATGTAGATTGTGGCGTTTTTGATCCAGAACGCCCAGCCGCCGGGGCGCCGGCTGTGCCCGCGATTGCGCTGCGGGCCGGTTTGAGCCAACTGGTTTGTTGGCGAGTTCGTGGCCTGTTTGGCCTGCAATTCGCGCGTTTTGCGGTCTTGTTCACTCTCGTAGTGCTTGAACATCCCGATGATGGTGAACGGGACGCCGTTGAGGTAGATTGTTTCGCCAACGGGGATGATTTCCTTTCCGACCTCTTCCGGGCTGCCCCACAGCTCGTTGCGGGTGGCGGTGCCGATGACACAGACGCTTCTGGCCATTTCATCGTCGATTTCATTGAACATTCGGCCATGTTCGATCTCGTGTTCCATCATTTCGAGAGCCACGGGCCAAACGCCCATGCACATGAACGTGCGGAATGTTTTGCCGTTGGCCGATGCTGTGACGGGCACGCGCATTTCTGGTGAAACCTTGGTGATCAGGGGCGCACCGTGTTGTATGACGGTGACGTCATTCATGGTGATGCCGACGGCCTGGTCTTGAAGATGGCGTTGTTCGACAGGCAGCTCCTGAGGTTCAACACGCACTTTGTCGAGTCCGCCAACAGCTATCAACGCCTCTTTTGCGCCCTTTTCCATTCCTTTGACGAGGGCGCTCATGGCGACGAGGCTCGAGACGCCGAGGATAATGCCGAGCATGGTCAGGAGTGACCGGAACTTGTGCGCCCAAATCTCGCGCAGGCCGGCAATCAGAGTTGGCCCGAATTGCGCCGAGGAGTGAATCAGTATGTCTTTTGGTTGACTGCTCATGACACTGGCGAAGCCGGACTTGCCGGCACTGAACCGCGGGCAAGACCGGCCAGGGTCAGATCAATCTTCGACGCGATTTTGCCGTCGCGGATTTCGATTCGGCGCGGGGTGACGGCGGCGATTTCGGGATCGTGCGTAACAAGGACGATTGTTCGGCCGTCTTCGTTGAGTTTTCGGAAAAGGCTCAGGATGGCCTCGCCTGTGTGTGAATCAAGGTTGCCGGTAGGTTCATCGGCGAAAAGTATTCTTGGATTGTTGACGAG
>JARYMD010000092.1 GCA_029907285.1 Verrucomicrobiota bacterium
GGCACGCCGGGGAACGCTTTCCAAAGATTGTAAAAGCTGTGCAGGGCGGTGCCGCCTTCGGTAACCGTCCCACCCGGATAACCCTTGGCCTCGATCAGCGCGGTTTTGGCGCCTTGCCGTGCGGCGGCTATGGCGGCAACCACACCCGCAGTGCCGGCTCCGGCCACGACAACATCGAATTTCCGAATCGGCAGCCTCCTGGCCGATTCTTGGTAGTAGTCCAGGGCGTCGTCGGCACCTTCTGCGGTCTCCCCATTGGATAAGCCGATGCCGATCCCAGCGGTCAAAACGCCCCTTGTGAAGTCGCGTCGATTGATTTGTGACGGGGTTCTCATTGGGTTTGTGTGCTTGAGTTGGTGCCGGTTCTTCGGGTTTGCGATCGCCTTCGATACAGCGCGCTCACCGTATAGCTGGTTTCCCCGATGGAAACAAGTCGGTTCAGGGGTTGAGTGGTTGAGGAGTTGACTGGTTGAGCGTTCCCAAACAGACGACCCGCCTTGTGAACCGATAGGAACGGTGAGCGTACAACATTCAACTTGCCGCGTTCAACAGCGCAGCGCTTCTACGGTGCCACGGGTTTGCCAGGCCAATGGCTTCGTTCGGCGGCGGCGCGTCAGAGTCCGGCTTTAGGCAAAGGACATTGGTGGGGCTTGCAAAGCAAGGGAGTCCGAGTCGATGGGTGCTGGTCACTTTGCGCAGGATGCGGTGAGGGCGGAGCATGGTCGGCAGACGAGTGACCGAGTCGCAGCAGATATTTCGCAGAACGGCGTGGGCGACAGCCCTCATCAAGTGGCGCATGCACCGAGTCTCTGCCCGTCAACCAACTTTGGTTCCGGCTACGCCGGGCTGGGAAATATGCGGGCTAATAAGGTGACGCGAGTTTGTCCTATCGGCACCCGGCAGATTCACGAATGGATTGAGCAAGGGGGGCTGTTATTTCATTCTGTTGCGCGATTGGTTGGTGAGGCTGTCGTGGAGAACCTTGAGGCGCACGCGGGCTTGCTCAGTGGCGGTTTCATTTGCTTCCTTGCTAATGCTTGAGCGCGCGGCGCGCCCGGCGAGAAACACGGGATGCGCATATGCGGCGTAAGCTTCGTTTCGCAAATGGGGCAACATCGCATGACCACGCCGACGTTCACGCGCCGATCGCAAGGCCGCGAGGTCAACCGGCCCGACGACTATGCGCTCGCCCGGTCCGGGTTCAGCCTGAGCAAGGATGCGTCCGTCGAAATCGACAATCATGCTGCCACCCGGCCAACTGAAGGGTGGGTAATGGGCGAGTGTTGCGCCCTGGTTTGCGGCAACGACATAGGCGGCGTTTTCGATGGCGCGTGTGCGGTTGACAAGTGTCCACCAGTCCATGGGTGACGCGGTGCCCCATGGGTCCATGTAAGCTGAGACGCGAATCAGGATTTCCGCCCCGGCGATTGCCAGTTGCCTGATTGCTTCCGGGAACAACCAGTCGTAACAGATTGCCGCGCCGATCGTGCCTATTTCGGTTTCAACGACGGGGAACAACGGCTTGTCGTAGTTTGGCAGGTCGTGGGGGCTGGTGCTGATTTCCCACGGCAGCCATGTATGCACTTTGCGGTATTTGGCAAGGAGGCCATCTGGGCCGATCAGGCATGTTGTGTTGAATACATGTCCCGGCCAAAGCGGGTCGGTTTCGAGAAAAGTGCCGGTTTGGATGTATATGCCGTACTGGCGCGCCTTGGCGACGTAACGGTCGGTGTGTTCGTTGGGTATTGGAAGGGCCAGTTTGCTCAGCAATTCGGACACGGTGGGATAAACGGGGGCGGCATGGGCGAACTCGGGAAAAACGACAAGCCGGACGTCGAAAAAGGGCTCATAACCGGTGACCGCGCAGTCGATCATTTCGAGCATGCGGGAAACGCGCGGGGCGATGTCGGTTCGGTCGTTGGCAGGCGGGAAGTCCACCTGGCAAGCGGCGGCGTGGAATCTGTCACAATTCGATTGCGATTTCATTTGTCATGCCATTCTCGGACCAAGAACAGCATGTTGTTGTTGGTTTGACAACGGCAGAGCGGTGTGGTGGGAGAGGCGGGTTAGCGGGGCATGCTGGCCCGTTCATTGATCCACGGGACATCGTGTGGCGCCTTGTAAGCGCCGGTCCAATTCTTGGTGAGGGTTGCGGGGTCGCGCCATTTCTTGATTTCGGCGTGGCCGTCGGCGAAGTTGAGGCCGCTTGCGCCTCCGTGGTAGATGGCGGGCAGGTTGCCCCACTCGTCAACGCGGTCCACAAGGACAAGGAAATAGCCGTCATCAACACTTTCTTCGCGTTCGTCGATGAAGACGAACTGAGTGGAGGGCATGGTGATGTCACTGAGCTTTCTGTAAGTCCACCATTTCTTTTCGATGATGGCCGTGTGCCAGCTATTGCCGTTCATGCAGCCGTTCATCGAGATGCTCCGGGTGCGCGGGTAAAGTTTTCCACCGATTCTGACCATGAACTTATCGGCCGGGCACTTGTATATTCCGAGGGATTGGTTGTACGGGTAGAGCTTTCCGTGCGGGGGCATGAGGAGGTTGATGTTAGTGCAGTCGCTGATGTTGATTGGGTTGGAAACGCTTATCCAGCCGCCGACCCAGCCGTCTGCGGTGCCGTCGCCGTTTGGGACGAGATTATCATTGTGGTCCTGGGCGTACATTGTCCATGCGATGGCAAGCTGTCTGCCGTTGTTGATGCAGCCGATTCCGGCTGCTTTTGTTTTGGCCCGGCCGAGTGCCGGAAGAAGCATCCCCGCCAATATTGCGATAATAGCGATGACGACCAACAATTCGATCAGCGTAAACCCGGGACGGGTTTTGGTCCGGCTGACGGCAAGATCCGTTTGCAGTTTCATAAGCGTTGGTACAACGTTTGTTGTAATGCGCGGTTGCTCTGCCATGAACCACGCGCAATAACTCTACTCGGCAATGGTGCCATTTCCAGCTCAAATCGCTGTTTCCTGAGCGTTTGGCCGGAAATCTCACCATATTGAAGGCATGGCTGCATCCGGGAGGGTGGCCGGTGGGATTGCCGCGCCAACGCGCATGTGTCGTCGGTTGGTGCTTGGGTTGGGGCACGGAACCGATTGGCCTAATTTGCGCGGCGTGCTTCTGATGGCCGCCAGTCCAGCAACTTCAGTTGGAGCGAGCACCGTCCGTTGTAAGTGTTGATCATGGGCACGCAGGCGAGGTCGAAAACGCCCGAGGGCATTGGCTGTCCCGCCCATGACCACCAAACGGTCTCGACGGAATTGGTTCCGTCTGTGACCCAGAGTTTGAGGTGCTGTCGATCGCGTCCGATGGGTTGAGGTTGCCGGTTCAGTCTCAGTCCGCGGACGGCGAATTGCGCAACTGGATTCCCGGGTCCGCATGGATGCAGTTGTTCGAGCTCGAGCACCTCCCTGAGTGTCAACGCGCTCAATGGGACTTCGGCTTCGAGCGTGAGCACGGGCACGAGTTGTTCGGGCTGGAGACACTCACGGGCCAACTCGTTCAGTCGTTTGCGGAGCAGGGGGAGGTTTTCAGGTTGAATTGTGACGCCTGCTGCCATTGCGTGGCCGCCGTGGCGCACCAGAAGGTGGCTGCAATTCCGCAGGGCATGTGCGAGGTCGAAACCATCAATGCTCCGGCCGGACCCGCGCAACAGCGGGCCGTCGCCGCCGAAAATGATTGTTGGGCGGTGGAATTGCTGTTGGATTCTGGACGCGACGATTCCGACGACGCCGACGTGCCATTCCGGGTTTCCTTGCACTATGACGTAGTCGGCGTTGAAGTCGAAATCGGAATTCACGGTTTTGATCACGTCTGCGAGAATCAGGCGTTCGATCTGCTGACGTTCGCGGTTTCGTTTGTCCAGGGCCTGCGCCAACAAGCGGGCGTGTTCGGGGTCCGAGGTCATCAACAGCTCAAGGGCGTCGGTGGCTGTTTCGAGCCTGCCCACGGCATTGAGTCGCGGGCCGATTTGGAATCCGACTTCGTAAGGTCCGATTGTTCCGTTGATTTGGGCGACCTTGCGAAGTGCGCGCAAGCCGGGTCGATTCGTGTGGTTGAGCTTCTCGAGCCCGGTGGTCACGAGGATTCTGTTTTCACCGAGAACCGGGGCGAGGTCTGCGAGTGTGCCCAATGCGACGAGGTCCAACGTTGTTCGAAGGTCCACGATTCTTGCCCATGGCTCTCGCAGTTCGCGCGCGCGTTTGAGCAGTGCGTGGGCGAGTTTGAAAGAAAGGCCTGCAGAACAGAGCTCATTGTTTTGGGCTGATTTGGACTGGCGCAACTGAGGGTTGACGACCGCTGCGGCCCGAGGTGGCGGGGTTGTGATTTGGTGATGATCGAGGACTATCACCTCGACGCCATTGTTGTGGAGCCATGCGATCGTGTCATGGGCGCCCGAACCGCAGTCCACAGCAAGAATCAGTGGCGCGCCATACCGCCGGTGGCAGTTCTCGGCCGCCTCTCGGGTCAGGCCGTAGCCTTCTTCGAGTCTGTTCGGCAGGTAGGCTTGAACCCGCCAGCCGAGGGGCCGGAGCACCTCGAGAAGAAGGGCTGTGGCTGTGACGCCATCGACGTCGTAATCTCCGAAAACGACAATCAGTTCGCCTCTTTGACGCGCCAGCCAAAGGCGTTCGACCGCCCGATCCATGTCCGGCAA
Organism: Verrucomicrobiota bacterium; assembly: GCA_029907285.1. Taxonomy (GTDB): domain Bacteria; phylum Verrucomicrobiota; class Verrucomicrobiia; order Limisphaerales; family J093; genus JAAYVR01. The sequence goes on from JARYMD010000092.1 coordinate 4,658, forward strand.
ATCGAACGGGTCGGCCAGTTCTCTCAGCCTTGGGTTCAGGAAAGCCGCGGCTGTTTCGGGCTCGCGGAGATTGCGGTTGATCAGGCATTGAGCAAGCAAATCAGAACAGCCGAGGTCGGCTGCAAGGCGGACAGCCTCATTGATTCGGCAGGATGAAACCAACCATCGGTTTTTCACGTCACTCGATCAGTGAACGGCTCTGATTTTGGGCGGCGGCCTGCTTGCGCTGCACGCTCAAGATCGACGAAATCACGGATGCGGCAATAATGCTTGCCACAATCAACAGGGAGACTGTACTTGGAATTTTGACCCAATCAACTATTAGCAGCTTGAATCCGATAAATATTAGCACGATTGCAAGGCCGAACTTCAGGTGCTCGAAATAAGCAATGGCACCGGCCAACACAAAGTACAACGAGCGCAGGCCAAGAATGGCAAACACGTTCGAGGTGAAAACAATGAACGGGTCGGTTGTGACGCCAAAAATTGCCGGGATCGAGTCCAGTGCAAACACAAGATCTGTGCTTTCCACCATCACCAGCACCAGCACAAGAGGCGTCAGCATCCTGCGCCCTTCATGCCACGTGAAAAACTTCTGCCCATCGTAATGTGTGGTCACAGGAAAATACCGCCTCACAAGGCGCACAAGCGGGTTTTGGTCGGGCCGGATTTCTTCGGTTTGGTCTGCAACCAGCATTTTGATTCCCGTGATCACCAAAAAGATTCCAAACACATACAAAACCCATTCGTAGCTGTGAATCAATTCTGTGCCGATCCCGATCATTATGCCCCGCATGACCAGCGCGCCAATTATTCCCCAAAACAAGACTCGATGTTGGTACTGCCGCGGCACGCCAAAGAACTGAAATATGAGGGCAATCACAAAAACGTTGTCCATCGAAAGCGACAGCTCGATCAGATAGCCCTGGACAAAGTCGATTGCTTCGCCTTTTCCGCGGACAGGCACGAGTGTCCCGGCAAAAATCATTGCCGAAACAAAACACACTGCAGTCCACGCGAGGGCTTCCTTGAACCGCACTTCGCGTGCACGTCGGTGCAAAACCCCGAGGTCGAGCGCAAGGAAGACCAATACGAGGACCAGAAAACTGCCCCAGTGCCACCACCGTATCTCAGTGAAAGCAAGCATTGCCGGCTCAAGCCTAGCATGAGAGGCGCCGGATTTCCATTGTCTGGACCGGAAATCCCACCGGAGTGAACTTTTTGGTGTTTTTGACCGGTGAACCGGTGAGATTTCCGGGTTGGGGCCAAGAACGAAGACTCTGTGCCCTCCACTAAACTGTGGCGCATCTTGACACGTCTGCTTACACTCGGCGCATGGGATTTGATTTTATGAACGTCTCTGGATTGATCTGCGCATCTGTGCTGGCTTTGCTGCTTGCCTTGGGCATGACCGGTTTTGCCGCACATCAGGACATTATCGACGTCGATATTCCTTTCACACGCACCGTTCTCAAGAACGGATTGACCTTGATCGTACATGAGGACCACAAGGCGCCGATCGTTTCCGTCAACATTTGGTATCATGTCGGCTCGAAAAACGAGCGCCCGGGCCGGACCGGGTTCGCACATTTGTTCGAGCATCTCATGTTCAACGGAAGTGAGCATTTCAACGACGACTATTTCAAGCTGCTCGAGCCCGAAGGCGCAACCACCATGAACGGCACGACCGACTGGGACCGCACGAATTATTTCCAAGACGTCCCCGTTTCCGCGCTGGATGTTGTTCTTTGGGCTGAATCCGATCGAATGGGATGGTTGCTGGGCGCAATCGACCAGGCCAAGCTGGAGGAACAGCGCGGGGTGGTCTTGAACGAGAAACGCCAGGGCGAAAACCAGCCTTACGGCAAAGTCCTTCGCGTGCTACTCGAAAACATCTTTCCCGTCGGCCACCCGTATTCGTGGGAGGTAATCGGCAACGAGGCGGATTTGAAGGCGGCCACCCTGGACGATGTCAGGGAGTGGTTCCGGACATACTATGGTGCTGCAAATGCGGTCATTTGTCTTGCAGGCGACATCGACCACGCAACCGCTCTCGAGAAAGTGGAGAAATACTTCGGTGAAATCCCGTCGGGGCCGCCAATCGTTCGTCCCGGGCAGTGGATTGCCAAGCGCACCGGCATCAAACGTGCCACCCTGGAAGACCGGGTGAAGCTTCCCATGATTCTCAAGGTCTGGAACACGCCCCACGCCACATCCGAAGAAAATGAGTATTTGTCTCTGGCCGGCGACGTGTTGAGCTCGGGCAAAACATCGCGGCTTTACAAGAGGCTCGTGTACGACGAGCAGGTTGCCGTGTCGGTCTCTGCCTACCCAATGTCCCTTGAAATCGCCGGCGCTTTCGGCATCACGGCCATGGTCAGACCCGGCATTGACATACGCAAGGTCGAGCAAGCCATGGACGAGGAATTGGCGCGGTTCCTCAAAGACGGCCCGACGGAAGACGAATTGCGCAGAGCGAAAAACCAGCGGGTCGCAGCTTTCGTCCGCGGAGTTGAACGCATCGGCGGTTTCGGCGGCAAATCCGACATTCTGTGCTACAGCCAGGTGTTTGCGGGCGACCCGGCATTCTACAAGGTCCAGTTCCGCCGGATGCAAACTGCCACGCGCGATGATGTGCTCAGGACCGCTCGCGAATGGCTGTCCGACGGGAAATTCGTGCTGACGGTGACGCCGTTTCCCGATTATCAAACCAACAAAACCGACATGGACCGTTCTGTGCGGCCTTCAAGCGGCAACCCGCCAAAAGCGAAGTTCCCCGAATTCACAAAAACGCAGCTCAAGAACGGGCTGAAAGTCATCATTGTCGAGAACCATTCCGTGCCCGCTCTGCATTTCCGGCTCGTGGTGGATGCAGGTTACGCTTCTGATCCACCCGAGTTGCCCGGGCTTGCCAGCATGACAATGGAAATGATCGACGAGGGAACGCAAAAACGCGACGCACTGCAGATCAGCGATCAACTCCAGATGCTCGGCGCCGAATTGGACACGGGAGCAAATCCTGATCAATGCATCGTCACTCTCACCACGCTCAAGACAACTCTGGAAGAAGCGCTCGAGCTGTATCAGGACATCATTCTCAATCCGGCCTTCCCAGAAAAGGAGTTGGTCAGATTGAAAAAGGAACGCATCGCATCCATTCAACACGAAAAAGTCACCCCCAACGCAATGGCTCTCCGCGTTCTTCCCCGGCTTCTGTACGGTGAAGGCCATCCCTACAGCGCTCCGCTTACCGGCACCGGGACGGAAGAATCCACTGAAAAGATGACGCGCGAAGACCTGGTTCAGTACCATGCCAAATGGTTCAAACCGGGCAATGCCACGCTGATTGTGGTGGGCGACACCAAACCGGAGCAGGTTTTGCCGATTCTCGAGGAGAGGTTTGGGGTTTGGCGGCCGGGCGATTCCCCGCGCAAACAATTGCCGCCTGTTCCGCTCCGGTCAAAAGCGCCGGTTTATCTCATCGACAAACCCGGCGCAGAACAATCGGTCATCTTTGCCGCTCATCTTGCGCCGCCGAAATCGAACCCGGACGAACGCGCAATAGAAATCCTGAACACACTTCTCGGCGGCAAGTTCACCTCCCGCGTCAACATGAACCTGCGCGAAGCCAAACACTGGACATACGGTGCTTCGACGGTTGTATTCGACGCCTGCGGTCAACGCCCGTTCTTTGCGGTTGCGCCGGTTCAGAGCGACAAGACCACTGATGCCATGGCGGAGATTCGCAAAGAGCTCACAGACATAACCGGTGAGCGCCCGCCATCTCAATCCGAAGTCGCAGAAACAAAAAAACAGGCGGCCCTCGAACTGGCCGGGCGATGGGAAACCATGGCAGCCGTCGCAGCGTCCCTGGCGGAAATGGTCAGATTCAATTACCCTGACGATTATTTTGCCAATTACGCCGACGAAGTTATGGCGCAGACAGAGGAAACCGTGGCTCGTGCGGCCAAAGTTTTGCTGCAGCCTGACAAGCTGATTTGGGTCATTGTCGGAGACAAGGAAAAGATCGAGGAGCACATCCGCAAGCTCGAATACGGCCCGATTCAACTCCTCGATGCCGGCGCCCTTTAGCCCGCATATTTTCCAGCCCGGCGTAGCCGGAACCAAAGTCGCCCAACGGCCAACGCCCCCGGGTCTTGCCCCCCCAGGACCTTCAACCACGCCGGGCTGGGAAATATTCCCTGCGACTCCGTCGCTGGGAAGAGCGCGCTGATCAAGCCCCCACTGCACGCGGCGCTGCCGCTTTGTTTTTATGCGCGAACAACGTGTCTGTCCCCATGTCGGCATTCGAGGGGTTCCTCCGCAGACTTCGGCAACTGCGGATTGGAACAAGGGACAATTTGCGGGCCACGCCACAATCAGTGGGCAAAACTCAAACTACGAGCCTGTCACTTTATACGACCAGGGCATAGTGCACCGCGACATAAAGCCGAAAAACATCCTATTGGACCGGCGAGGCCGAGTGAAAGTTGCCGACTTCGGCCTGAGCACTTATCCAAGCGACACCAGAATCCGGCGACACCCCTCATCTCCCCTCTGCCACCCTGGCCACGACCAACATTCCCCGCGCCACCGCGAAGGCGATGTCGCCCTTGGGTGAAAGTCCGACACCATCCACATAGCTGGATTCGCCCCGAAAGCGAATTCGCCCAATCTCCTTGCCGCTTTCCAGGTCCCAGACGCGCGCCGTACTGTCGCCGGCGCCGGAGATGAGCCGTTTGCTGTCCGCGGAAAAGGCAAGGCTGACCACCCAATTGCTGTGCCCCTTGAGCAGTTTCTGCCTTGCGCCGGTGCGCGCGTTCCACAAGATGATGTCCCAAGGCGCGTAACCCACAGCCAAAGTGTCGCCATTGGGAGAAATTCCCACTGAGAGCGGGCCGGCCCCGTGCTCCATGTCTTAACAAGTGTGCTGCACCTCCCCCGTGGCACCATCGAGGAGAAATGCTCCGCGGGGCAGGCCGCGAATTTCGAGGACCACGAGACGGCTCCCATCCGGCGCACCCGCCAGTGTGAAGAAGTCATCCTGAACGAAACCGCGAAAAGTCCAGCGGAGCTGCCCGCTGGTTCGGTCGAGGACTGCACCTGCCGGCTTGTCGTGATTGACCGGTTCGCCATCCTTCCAATACTCGACATAGCTGCCCCACACGACCCGGTCATTGCCCAGCCAGGTGACGCGGTCCACCTTGCGCCCCACATTGGTGCAGAGCGTGAGACAAGTTTCTTTCGCGACCTCCCATACCAGCAAGGCTCCCCGCTCAGTTCCCGTGAGCAGTACTGAGCCGCTTGGGGAGAAGGCGACACAGGTAATCTCCTGGCCCGGTTGCCGGAGTTCTTTCACCGGTTTGCCTGCGGCGCTTCGCGAGCTGAGCAGCACTGCAGAACCGAGACTCACAAGCGATTGCAACCATCCATGATTTCGGGTACTTTTCGGCATGAGCCGGCGTTTGGCGATCGTTGTGATCGAAGTCCTGTTCGGGCTTGTGTTGGTCGCACGAGCCGAGAAGGTGGAGATCGCTGATGTCCGCGGGGCGATTGGGCCTGCTACTGCCAGTTACATTGTGCGAGCCATCAAGCACGCTGCTGCAACCGATGCTCAGTGTCTCATCGTTCAGATGGATACTCCGGGTGGCTTGCTCGAGTCAACAAGAGAGATCGTGCAGGCGTTCTACACCACTCCCGTGCCGACCGTTGTTTATGTGGCCCCGGCAGGAGCGTCGGCAGTCAGCGCGGGCTGTTTCATTACCTTGGCAGCGGACGTTGCGGCCATGGCGCCAAACACCAGCATCGGAGCGGCACATCCGGTGAGCATAGCCGGCGGCGGCGACATCCAATCGGACTCTGTGATGAAGCAGAAACTTGAGAACTTCGCCACCACTTACATGGAGTCGATCGCTTCCAAGCGAAAACGCAATGTGGAATGGGCCAAGACAGCCGTGCGGGAGAGCGCCTGTCTGACCGCAGAACAGGCACTCGAGAAACAGGTTATCGACCTTATTGCCAGAGACGTGCCGCATTTGCTCGAGCAACTCGACGGGCGGGAGGTTGGCGGCAGAAGACTCATCACCGCCGCGGCGCAGGTGCAAGCGGTGCCGATGCTGCCCCGGGAGAAAGTGTTTCAGGCTATATGGCGGCCGGAGATCATGTTCATTCTGATGTTGATTGCGATCTACGGGATCGTGGGCGAGCTGAGCAATCCGGGTTCAATTCTTCCCGGGGTGACGGGTGTGATCGCACTGATTCTGGCGCTTTACATGGCGGCGATTCTGCCGGTGCGAGCAGCAGGCATCGCGTTGATCCTGGTGGCGACCGGGCTGTTCGTTGCGGACGTATTCGCCCCAACGCACGGAGTGTTGACAGCGGGCGGCATCATCAGTTTTTTCCTCGGCGCGCTGATGTGTTTTGATCGTTCTGAGCCGACTTTTCGACTGTCGTTGTCCTACATCATTCCAGCGACGGTGCTGACGGCGGCGTTTTTCATCTTTGTAGTCGCCGCGGGGCTGCGCGCGCAGTTCCTCCCTGTGAAGGCGGGCAAGGAAACAATGATCGGCAAGACCGCTCCGGCAATTGCGCCGATTGGCCCCAACGGGGGCACGGTATTTGTCGAAGGCGAATACTGGAATGCCGTCAGCGACCAGTCCATTGAGGCGGGGCAGGCAGTTGAAATTGTGGGGATCGAAGGCCTGACCCTGAAGGTAAAACCCAAGAACTGAAACCCGGGCATCCGTATGATCAGACTTGCGAACTCTGTGGCGTGGCTGGCGCCGTTGGCGGCTCTTGCCGTGGTGCTGTTGCCGTCCATGATCCGCATCCTGCGCGAGTACGAGCGCGGGGTGATTTTCCGACTTGGCAAGCTCCTGCGCGCCAAAGGGCCGGGCTTGATCTTGCTGATTCCCATCGTGGACCGAATGGTGAAGATAGACTTGCGCGTCGTGACCATAGATGTGGCCAAGCAAGAGATGATGACGCGTGACAACGTGCCAGTGACAGTGGACGCAGTGGTGTACTTTCGCGTGGTCGAGCCCGAGTTCGCCGTTATCAAGGTGGAAAACTACCTCAAAGCGACATCACTGCTGTCCCAAACCACTCTGCGCAGCGTGGTGGGCCAGGCTGAATTGGACGAATTGCTGGCGCACCGCGAGCAAATCAACCGAAAGCTCCAGGAAATCCTGGATCGCCAAACCGATCCGTGGGGGATCAAAGTGACCGCAGTCGAAGTGAAAGATGTGATTCTGCCCGATAACATGAAGAGGGCAATGGCCAAGCAAGCAGAAGCCGAACGCGAACGACGCGCGAAGATCGTCAACGCAGAAGGCGAATATCAAGCTGCCGAACGGATGGTGCAGGCGGCTGCGATGATAAGCAAAGAACCCATCGCCCTCCAATTGCGGTTCCTCCAAACCATGCGGGAGATCGCCAGCGAGCACAACACAACAACCCTCCTGCCCGTGCCAATTGATCTGTTCTCGCCGTTCGTCAGAAAGCAGGAAAAGACAGAGCAAACCTGACGGCCGCAAAAACTGGTTGAGAACAGATGTCAAATCCTCACCTCGCCCGGGAATCTCACCGGAATGAATCTTCGTGTGTCTTGGTCTGGTCAGGCGGTGAGATTTCCGCGCTAGACGCGTGTGCGTTCAGACCATCCGTGCCAACCGGGTTTGAACGTGGGTTCCGACCAGCAATCAGTTGTCCGGCGCATCCGGCGATGTCAAACCCGCGGTGCACCAGATT
>JARYMD010000093.1 GCA_029907285.1 Verrucomicrobiota bacterium
AGTGCCGTTGTGACCACCTTATCGGATGCCAGAGAAGCAGATAGGCAGGAATTGACCAAACTCGCGGCGTGGAAATCATCGCAAATATGAATGACTCTTCAATATAACAATGTAACAATGCAGCCCGGCGCAGTCGGAACCAAAGTTGCCTGAGGGGCACCTAGCCGCCGCCTGCCCACGTTGACCAGCGCCTTCTGCCGCGCCGGGCTGCGAAATATGCGGGCCCCGGAAATCTCACCGGGGTGAAGGTGCCGGTAAATCCGAACGGGTGGCCGGTGAGATTTCCGGGTTGGCGCGTTTGCTCCCAAACTCACGCTTGCCCATGTTTCGCGTCGGGACATAGATTTGCGGCATGGCGCACGCTGATTTTGTTCATTTGCACGTCCACACCGAGTACTCGTTGTTGGACGGGGCATGTCGTTTGGACCGGTTGGTTGAGCGGGCGCGAGAGCTCAAGTTTCCGGCGCTGGCCATTACTGACCACGGCGTGCTGTATGGTGCGGTCGATTTCTATCGCGCGGCTTTGAAAGCCGGCATCAAACCGATAATCGGTTGTGAGGTTTATGTGGCGCCCGGAAGCCGGCATGAAAAGCGAACCATGGCCGGCGGGCGCGACGTTTACCATCATCTTGTGCTGCTGGCGACGGACCTTGCGGGGTACTCGAATCTGATCCGCCTTGTTACTGCGGGACACTTTGAGGGGTTCTATTACAAGCCGCGCATCGACAAGGAACTCCTTGCTCAGCACAAGTCGGGGCTCATTGTGTTAACGGGCTGTCTGGCTGGCGAAATCCCTGACCTGATACTGAAGGACCAGCTTGCGCAGGCAAGGGACGCAATAGATTGGTATCGGCAAACGCTCGGACCTGAGAACTTCTATCTTGAAGTTCAGAATCACGGCACGCCGGAAGAAGCGAAAGTCAACAGGCAGTTGGCGGAATGGTCGCGCGAATTCGGGCTTAAGCTTGTTGCCACCAACGACGTGCACTACCTCAGGCGTGAGCATTGGCGTGCGCACGACATTCTGATTTGCATTGGCACTCAGACCACGATCAAAGACCCGAAACGACTCAGATACGAGTCCGAACAATTCCATCTGCGCTCGGCGGACGAAATGAAGTCGTTGTTTGCAGAGATACCCGAAGCAATCCAGACCACGCTTGAAATTGCCGAACGCTGCAATCTTGAGATTCCCTTGGGGAAATCGCATTACCCTGTTTTCGAGCCGCCGGGTGGGATCGGGCGCGAAGAATACCTGCGCGAGCTGCTGGCTGAGGGGCTTGAAAAGCGGTACGGGATTCGTGTTCGGATCGAAAACGGCTCTTTCAAGCTTGTTGCTGTCGAGGACGCGGCCCGGCTGCCCACGTACAAATCGCCCGGCGAGAGTTCCGGGTCTGCCGATTCAACCGCGGCTGTCACTGCCGCCGCCACTGAGGTGCTGAAGCGGCTCGAGTTCGAGCTGCAGACGATCATCGACACTGGGTTCACGAGCTACTTTTTGATTGTCGGCGATTTTGTGCGGTATGGGCGAAGCCGCGGGATAGCGTGTGTTGCGCGTGGTTCGGCTGCGGGCTCGATTGTCACATATCTGCTTGGGATTTCGAATGTTGACCCGATCCGGCACGGGCTCCTTTTCGAGCGGTTTCTGAACAAGGAAAGGATAAACCCGCCGGACATCGACATCGATTTTGCCGATGACAGGCGCGCGGAAGTGATCGAGTACGTGCGCCAGAAATACGGCAAGGATTCCGTGGCACAGATCATCACCTTCGGCACGCTTGGCGCCAAGTCTGGCATCCGCGATGTTGCGCGTGCGATGGGGCTGGACTACAGCGACGGCGATCGCCTTGCGAAAATGGTTCCCAACACGCTCAACATCACGATCACCGAAGCCCTGGAGGAATCCCCTGATCTCAAGCGCGCTTATGAGAACGAACAGACGACGCGCGAGCTTATTGATGTGGCTCTGGTGCTTGAAAACCTCGCCCGCAACGCCTCAGTGCATGCTGCCGGCGTGGTAATAGGCGATCAGCCCCTGATAAACATCCTCCCACTGAAAAAGGACGACCAAGGCGGCATCGTCACCCAATACGCCATGGAAGCTGTCGGCGCATTGGGATTGTTAAAGATGGATTTTTTGGGACTCAAGACGCTGACTGTCATCCGGCACACATGCGAAATGGTGAAACAAACACGCGGCGTCGAGGTCCCAATCGACCGGCTTCCGCTCGACGATCCCAAGACGTACGAGCTTCTCAACAAGGCAAACACGCTCGGCGTGTTCCAACTTGAATCTTCAGGGATGCGGGATTTGTGCCGCAAGTTCGGCATCAGTTCGATTGAACACATCACGGCGCTGATTGCTTTGTACCGGCCGGGGCCGATGGAACTGATCCCGGAATTCATCAGGCGCCGGCATGGCGAAATGGCGATTGAATACGAGCATCCTTTGCTCGAGCCGATTTGCCGGGAAACATACGGGGTGATGGTTTATCAGGAACAGGTGATGCAGGCCGCGCGTGTGCTGGCTGGGTTTTCTCTTGGCAAGGCGGACGTGTTGCGCCACGCCATGGGGAAGAAGATCGAAGAGAAAATGGAACAACAGCGGCAGGCTTTCATCACCGGTTGCGCTGAAACGAATCACATTCCACGTGAAAAAGCCGAGAAAATCTTCGAACTGCTGCGGAAGTTTTCCAACTACGGCTTCAACAAATCGCATGCTGCGGCGTACGCGATTGTCGCCTACCAAACGGCGTATTTAAAGGCGAACTACCCGGTCGAGTTTTATTGCGCCATCATGACCAATGACATGGCGGACACGGACAAACTGGCCGAGTACATTGCCGAGGCGCGCGCCAATGGCATTGAGGTTCTGGGGCCGGATGTGAACGAGAGCGACATGGGATTCACGCCGGTGAGGAACGCATCGGCCATCCGGTTTGGTTTGGTCGCCATCAAAGGCGTTGGCGAAGTTGCGGTGAAAAACATCCTCGATGCGCGCAGCACAGGCGGGAAGTTTGCGTCGCTGGCGGACCTGTGCAATCGAGTTGACACGCGAACTGTCAACCGTCGTGTGTTGGAAGCGCTCATCAAATCCGGTGCGTGCGATTGTTTTGGCAGCACGCGGGCATCGTTGATGGCGTCGGTTGATGCGACACTGAGCAGGGCGTCGAGTCTTGCCCAGGATCGCGCCCGGGGCCAGGCCACGCTGTTCGGTTTGATCGAAGAGCCGGGCACGGGGGCGTCCGGGGAAGCTGACCTGCCGGAATGGCCGCAGAACGAACTGCTGGCGGCGGAAAAAGAACTGCTTGGGTTTTACGTCACAGGGCATCCGCTCACGCCGCACATCGCGGTTCTCGAGAGATACGCGCTGTGCGCTGCAAAGGAACTGTCCGAACTGCCGGAGCGGACGGTGACGCGGGTTGGCGGCATGGTAACGGCAAAGCAAACGGGCGTTTCCAAGAAGACGAAGAAACCCTACACCATGGCCACGATTGAGGACATGACCGGCAGCTTTCAGGTGCTGTGCGTCAACGACAGCCATGAAAGATTCGAGTCATTGCTGCAGCAGGGGCGCGCTGTGATGGTCGTGGGCGAGCTTGGGTCTGGCGATCAGAAGGCCAAGATTTTCCCATACGAAATCGTGCCATTGGAAGAAGCGCCGCAGCGGTTCACCTTGCAGGTGCATCTGCGGTTGCACACCACACTTGTTGACAGGAAGAAACTCGAACAGCTTCGGGATATTGTTGTTCAACACAGGGGGCGCTGTCCTCTGTTTCTCTGCTTTGTGTATCCCAGCGGCGCAAATGTGTTCATTGAAGCTCACGATTACTACCGGGTCCGGCCGTCGCAGGACCTCGAACAGGCTGTCAATGCGATGTTCGGGGACGGCACATATTACGCCAAGGTTGACACTTCCATCCCTGCGCGCCCGAGGCGCCGTTGGGAACGCATTGAAGAACCGGGAAACGGCGCAAGCCGTTGAAAATGGTGAGCCGGCAAACATGGGCTTGACATGGCGCGGCGGTCGAATTGGGATTGCTCCGCATCCAAACAAACCAAACCTGTACACTGCAAAACAATGAAGGCGAATTCTTCAAGAATCTCGAGGCGCAGATTCATTTCCACCAACGTTGGGGCAACCGTGGCGGCGTGTGCCGTCCCTGCGTTTGTCCCATCAACGGTTCTGGGCGCGCAAGGGCGCGTTGCGCCTTCAAACCGGATCAACGTGGGATGCATCGGTGTTGGGCCACAAGGGCGAGGTGTGATGGGCAATTTCCTTGCGCAGTCGGACTGCCGAGTGGTGGCTTTGTGCGATGTTCTCAAGCGGAACCTGAACGCCGCGCTGGAAATGGTCAACAAACATTACCAGGACAAAAGCTGTGTTACGTATTCAGATTACAAGGAATTGCTTGGCCGCAGTGACATTGACGCTGTGCTGATCGCCACGCCTGACCACTGGCATGTGCCGGTGGCTGTGGCCGCCGCCCGCGCCAACAAGGACATCTATCTTGAGAAACCGATGGGCGTGTCTGTCGAGGAAGGCCAGATTTTGCGGCGTGTTTGCCAGCAGCAGAAACGCATATTCCAGTTCGGCACACAGCAAAGGTCGTCAGGGCAATTCCGCCTCGCATGCGAACTGGTTCGCAACGGGCGGATTGGCAAACTGCGCCAGATAACCGTTTGGTGTTCCGCCAGTCGGCCGGGCGGCCCAACCAAGCCCATTCTCCCGCCGTCCGATCTTGACTACGAAACATGGCTCGGCCCGGCTCGCGAAACCCCTTACACCCAGGGCAAATCCATGGACGAGCAAGACGCATGGAAAACTTGGTGGTACAACTACGATTACGCGCTCGGGTTTGTAGCGGGCTGGGGCATACACCCGTTGGACATTGCGTACTGGGGACACCCGGAGATGATGAAAGGCGTGCTTGAAGTTGAAGGCCGCGGCGTGTTCCCGACCGAGGGCGCCTGCAACACAGCCATCGCATGGGAGGTGAATTATTTTTTCGCCGACGGGGTCCGAATGCTGTACCGCGGTACCCGCAATGGATATGACAAGGTCATCCCAATGAACGATTTCACGGATTGGGAGCGGAAATACGGCAAGATCGTCGATCACGGCACTGCTTTCGAGGGCACAGACGGCTGGGTCCTTGTCGATCGCACACAGATAAGAACCAGCCCGGAGAGCCTTGTTGAGACCAAGTTCGGCTCCGGCGATGTTCAGTTGACCCGCAGCTCGAATCACGTCCGCAATTTCCTTGACAGCATTCGGTCAAGGCAACCGGCGATTTGCCCGATCGAAGATTCCGTTCAGGGCGACATACTCTGCCATCTGGCTGATATTGCAATGCGGCTGGAACGGAAACTTAAATGGGACGGGCAAAAGGAGAAGTTCGTTGGCGATTCAGAAGCGAATCGGCGGCTTCGGATGCGGACGCCACGGCGGGAATGGCGGTGGGTTTAGCGCGGAAATCTCATCGGAATGAAGCGCTGGATGTCTTGTCTTGTGCCGGTCAGACGCTGAGATTCTCGGGCTTGAAATGCACGCGATCCCGGAAGTTCAGCACAACCGGTTCTGCATTCCGTTGTCGAATCGTTGGCACCGAATTAGAGGCTTTTGAATTCCTGATTATTGACTCGCAGCTTTGATTGGTGTTTGATTGCAGCCAAGTTCGTTCGCTAATTACTATGAATACAAATCATCAAACTTCCGGAGACAAATCGTTAACAAGGCGTGATTTTCTAAAGAACTCATCGTTGGCAGCGGCGGGTGCTGCTGCGCTCAGTTTTCCTGCAGTTCTGCACGCTCAGGCGAAGACGCCCATCAAAGCCGTAATCATCGGCGCTGGCGGACGTGGGAGCGGAGCAGGGGGCAATTTTCTGAACGCCGCCAAGGCTGTTGGTGTCGAGGCCCAGATCGTTGCCGTGGCAGACATTTTTCCGCAGCAGTCAAGAAGGGTCGGCGAAGGCTTCGGCGTGCCACAGGAAAGGTGTTTCAGCGGCTTTGATGCTTTCCAGAAAGCGCTTTCGGTTCCGGCCGTTAACTACGCGATTCTTGCGGCGCCGCCGGGGTTCCGGCCTGCACATTTCAAGGCGTGCGTGGAAGCCGGCGTGAATGTTTTCATGGAAAAGCCTGTCGCAGTTGACGGTCCGGGTTGCCGGATAATGTACGCTGCCGGCGAGCTTGCGAAACAAAAAGGGCTCAAAGTTGCTGCGGGCACGCAACGCCGTCACCAGGCCGGCTACATCGAAACCATCAATCGCATCCAGGACGGCGCGATAGGCGACCTCATCCTGTTGCGGGCTTACTGGGTCAACAACGGCCCGATCTGGCACCGCGGTGAGCATGGGGAGACCGAACTCGAGAAGCAGATCGCCAACTGGTACCACTATATCTGGCTCTCTGGAGATCACATTGTTGAACAGCACGTCCACAACCTCGATGTCTGCAACTGGATCATGAATGGCCATCCGGTGCGGTGCTGGGGCCAGGGCGCACGTCAGCAATTGGGCAACAAATCGGGCGAGATTTGGGATCACTTCGCCATCGAGTACGACTACGAAAACGGCGTCAAGATGTACAGTTACTGCGGCCAGATCAAGCGCACGGGATCGCCGGGCGTGACCGAGTTCGCGCACGGCACCAAAGGCATGGCCAATCCGAGCGGAAGCATCCGGCCAACAGGCGGCAGCCCATGGCGCTCAACTTTCAAGCTGCAAAGCGATGATCCCTACACGCAGGAGCACATCGATCTCATCAACGCCATCCTTAAAGACACCGAGCTCAACGAAGCCAAGAACGTCACAGACAGCACTCTGACCGCGATCATGGGCCGTGAAGCTGCGTACAGTGGCGCGTGGGTTGAGTGGAACCAGATTCTCAACTCGAAGTTTGCCTATGGCCCGGAGCTGCTCTACACGGATGCTGCGGCAATGAAATGGGGTCCGTTCCGCACGCTCAGACCGCCGATGCCGGGCGATTACAACATCTTTTCAGACCCGCCCAAAGTGGCCACGGTCTGAGGTCAACTCCATCTCAACAATCTAATCGACAGCCGGGCGGTTCCAAAGCCGCCCGGTTTTTTTTGCCTTGCGGCCCTGAGATAGGGAACAGCTTGGCTCCGGTCTCAGCGCCGCAAGGCAACAAAATTTCTGCTCGCATTCGGACCACCGGAAAGCAAGAATAGGCATCCGTGAAAGATGCAAGCTTCCCAGCGAATTCGAGTCGAGACGCTTTTACAGAACCACGCAAACATCTCCATGTCATGAATACATACACACAACTTGACGCGAACCAGGCCGGGCTCAGTCGCCGTCGTTTCCTGAAAGATTCGTCTGCGGCCATTGCAGGCGCGGCAGCGGCGGCGAACCTGCCGTTTATTGTGACGAGTCATGCGGCGCCTGATGATCCAATCCGCATTGGGGTGATAGGGTGCGGCGGGCGCGGGACCGGGGCGGTGCTTGATGCGTTGGGTGCTGCCACGAATGTCATTTACCCTGCTGTGGGTTACCATACCGAGGACGCGAAAGCCGGTGCCGTGGTGCAGGAAAGAAACATCAAAGTGGTTGCACTGTGCGACCTGTTTCCTGACCGGATCAATCGTTGCAGGGAACAGCTCCGGAGGTTGACACCGCCGATCGAGGTGCCAACCGAGATGTGTTTCACCGGCTTCGACGGGTACAAGAAGCTGCTGGCTGCGCCCGAAATCAATTACATAATCCACGCGACACCGCCGCATTTCCGTCCTCAGCACGTGTTGGACGCGGTAAAAGCGGGGAAACACGTTTTCATGGAGAAACCCGGCGCCGTTGATGGGCCTGGCGTTCGGCTTTTGCTGGAAGCGTACGAAATAGCGCGCCAAAAAGGGCTGGGCATTGCTGCTGGGACTCAGCGCCGCCACATGCGCGGCTATCAGGAAACCATCAAGCGGATTCACGACGGTGCGATCGGCGATATCGAGTACCTGCGCTGCTATTGGAACGGGGGCGTTATTTGGGTTATCGAACGGACGCAGGAAATGACCGACATGGAGTGGCAGCTTCGCAACTGGAACTATTTCACCTGGGTTGGCGGCGATCATATTGTCGAGCAGCACGTGCATAATCTTGACGTGATGAACTGGGTAATGGGCACGCACCCGGTCAAAGCTTACGGCATGGGCGGCCGCCAGGCACGCCGCGCTCCGATCCACGGTCATATCTACGACCATTTTGCGGTCGAGTTTGAGTACCCGAACGGGATTCGAATGTTCAGCCAGTGCAGGCAGATGGATCACACTGAATCGCGGGTCGAAGAAGCGGTTGTGGGCACAAAAGGGATCAGCAATTGCACCAACTACATTCGCCCCAAAGACGGCCAGTTGTGGCGGTTCCGCGAACAGGAAGTGAACCCATACCGGCAAGAACATCGCGACCTGATCGCCAGTATCCGGGCCGGCCAGCCAATCAACGAGGCCAAGAACCTCGCTGAATCGACGCTCACAGGCATCATGGGCCGGGAATCGGCTTACACCGGCAAGACAGTTGAATGGGAACAGGCCCTCAACTCGAGTCTGAGATACGGCCCTGAAAAGTACGAGTTCGGGCCTTTGCCGTTTCCCGAGGTTCCCATGCCGGGGACGCATAAGTTCGCTTGAAGGTGCAGAATCGATAGAGACCGTAGAAACAAACTCCGAGGAACCTGGCCATGGTAATAATCGAATCGTATCCGGTTGCGGTCGTGATGTGCATTGTCACGATGCTTTGTTGGGGGTCGTGGGCGAACACGCAAAAGCTGGCAACCAAAGAATGGCGGTTTCAGTTGTTTTACTGGGACTATGCGATTGGGGTGTTTTTGCTGTCGTTATTGCTGGCGTTCACGATGGGCAGCATGGGCAGCGAGGGGCGATCTTTCATTGCCGACCTGCAACAGGCGCAGCCGAAATGGCTGTGGTCGGCGTTCCTCGGCGGCGTGATATTCAACCTGTCGAACATTCTGCTTGTGGCGGCGATCGATATCGCTGGATTGGCCGTCGCATTTCCGGTCGGAGTGGGTTTGGCGCTGGTGCTTGGGGTGGTTACGACTTACCTGCGAAAACCGGAAGGCAACGTGCCGATGCTTGCTTTGGGTGTGCTCGCGATAGTTGTCGCGATCATTCTTGACGCGTTGGCGTATCGCCGGCTTGCGTCGGGTGAGAAGAAGACGCCCGTGAAAGGCATTGTCATATCTGTGTTGGCCGGTGTGTTG
Source organism: Verrucomicrobiota bacterium (assembly GCA_029907285.1). Classification (GTDB taxonomy): domain Bacteria; phylum Verrucomicrobiota; class Verrucomicrobiia; order Limisphaerales; family J093; genus JAAYVR01. The sequence goes on from JARYMD010000093.1 coordinate 9,233, forward strand.
ATGGGTTGGTTTTACAGTTTTGTCGCGGCGTCGATGGGGAAGATCGGCCCTGACCGAGCGCTCGAGGCCGGCAAACTGAGCGCTTACACGGCGATTGTGCTGTTTTCGCTTGGGCTGCTTCTATCGAATTTCATTTGGAACAGCATCATGATGGTCAAGCCCTTGTCTGGCGAGCCGGTGCCGTTTGGCGACTATTTCACCAAGGGGAACGCGCGGTTGCATGCGATCGGCATTCTCGGCGGGATAATATGGAACATTGGGATGTCATTCAGCATCGTGGCGAGCACGGCGGCAGGCCCGGCGCTGTCGTATGGTCTGGGCCAGGGCGCGACTTTGGTGGGCGCGTTGTGGGGCGTGTTCGTCTGGAAAGAGTTCAAAGGAGCGCCGCCGGGGACGAACGGGTTGTTGGCGGCGATGTTTTTCTTCTATCTGCTTGGGCTGAGCATCTTGGTGGCATCCAAGTTGTAGTGTCGAGTTGGGCAGCGCAGCAGCCTGCGGCCAAGCTCTGTTGGAACAGTTCACCATCAACCATCGATTCACATGGCAAATCCAAAGATTGTTGTCGTCGGGAGTTCGAACACGGACATGATCATCATGCTCGAGCGGATTCCGCGTCCGGGCGAAACGCTTCTTGGCGGTGAGTTTGCAATGGCAGCCGGGGGGAAAGGGGCAAACCAAGCGGTCGCCGCAGCGCGAGCCGGAGGCGACGTGGTGTTCGTGGCGCGTGTTGGCGATGACATGTTCGGCGAACAAGCTGTGTCGGGGTTTGTTCGCGACAAGATTTGCGTCGATTACGTTGTGCGGGACAAGCGGGCACCTTCGGGCGTGGCATTGATATTTGTCGCCAAGGACGGCCAGAACAGCATTGCCGTGGCTGGCGGTGCGAATGCGCGGTTGTCTCCGGCCGATGTGCGACGTGCTGCGCGGGCAATCTCGAACGCGAAAGCGGTGGTATTGCAGTTGGAAACGCCATTGCCGACAGTACAGGCTGCGGTGAACATCGCAGCCAGATCGGGCGTCCCGGCGATACTTAACCCAGCGCCTGCGCGGCCATTGCCGGACAGACTATTGGCGCGCGTTTCCATTCTCACTCCGAACGAGACCGAAGCTGAGCTGTTGACAGGGGTGACTGTCACTGATGAGTCCGCAGCCGAGCGCGCCGGGGAAAAGCTTTTGGCGCGGGGGGTTGGGACATTTATCTTGACGATGGGCCCCAAGGGCGCGTTTGTGATGAACAGGGAGCTGAAAGCCATGGTGCCCGGGTTCAAGGTAAAGGCAGTGGATACCACTGCTGCGGGTGATGTTTTCAACGGTGCTCTGGCGGTGGCGTTGGGGGAGGGAAAGCCATTATTGGAATCGGTGCGGTTTGCAAATGCAGCGGCGGCGATTTCAGTGACCCGGTTAGGGGCACAGCCGTCCGCCCCGAAAAGGAAAGAGATAGAGAGGGTGTTAAAGCCGCGGTAAGTTTTGGGCTGTCAGACAGGTCAGACAAGTCAGACAAGTCAGACAATTCAGACCTGTCTGACAGCTTTCCCCCAAAAATGCGCAGGGCGCAGGCAACGCCTGCGCCCTGGCACGGATAGGAGTGTGCGCAAAGCAAGTTATTTACGGAGGAACCTGCGGGCCAAGCCGAATACACCCAAACCGAGTCCGGCAATTAGACCGTAAGTTTGTGGTTCTGGGGTGGTGATGATGAACGCCATGTCATAGTACATTGGCTGGTTTCCTTGATCCTCATAAACCCGGAACCATTCCGGAGGAGGCATCCCAGGTTCCAGATTACCGCCGAACACAGCTACATCTTCGTAAAGCGGTTTAAAAGCCGTTTTCCAGCCGAACAAAGCGTCTGTGTCTGGATGAACATCTGCCTGCACCGCAAGCCAGTAGATATTGCCCTGTTGCTGGATAACCGGATTCGGATCAGATATGAAGAAGTTGTATTGAAAAATCATGGAATCGCCCTCCGGGATCAACTCGTGTAAGTCAGGGTCAAGAAAGCCTTCTTGGACTCCGACTGTCCATTCCCGTGAAGTGTATTCCTCAGGAAGGAACACATAAGTCTTGAGGAGGTCGCCTGGCCTGCTGTAATCACTCGGTGGTCTGGAATCCGTGTAAATGCTCAGATAGAACACCGCTTGCGGATCGGTTCTATCATTAAGCCAAGAACCCCAAATATGGATATCAGTGATTGGGCCCGTCTCGGAGCATCGCCAGTCGTCTGCGATAATATAGCTAATGGGATCATCCTGTGGGATCGCTACGTAGCTTGCGAGAACGTCACGGCCGGACTGCGTTTCGTCGGGCAACATTGGCCTCTCCATCTTGTACGGATCGCCCGGATTCCAATCCGCCCACGCCGCCGCGGCAAGACCCGCGCCGATCGCCGATGCGCACAACAGATTCCAAATTCTCATAGTACCTCGAAACTTAAAATCCCCATTGACCCTTTTCATGATCGACTAAGCCTCTCGTATCACACTAGAGACAGCCGTGTCAAGAGTTTATTTCAAGAGTTTTCAGCGCCGATACGCATGCCAGACTTGACGATTGAGAGGCGGTGACCAATGGCCGGTGAGGTTTCCTGGTCAGGAATCACGGCAACAATCGCTGGATGATGGCGTCGGGATCGTACACGCATCCGCCCCATGTGCCGCCGCTCACTTGCTGCAGAGCCGCCCAGAGGCGGGTGTCAGTTGGGAACGATGGATCGGGCTTGAGGTCGGGGTGCGGTTGCCGGCTTGCGAGTATTGCTGCGCCCTGGTCGGGCGTGCCTGCGTGGCCTAGGTCGCCTATCATGTCGATGGTTCCCTCGAGGTTTCGGCAGTCCAGCACTATTTGGATTATGTCGCCGTCGCGCACGCGGCCAATGGGGCCGCCGGCGAGTGCTTCGGGGCCCATGTGCCCTATGCAAGCGCCGGTTGACACGCCGGAGAACCGGGCGTCGGTCAGGAGCGCTATTCGGCTGCCGAACGGCAGGTGTTTGAGGGCTGAGGTCAACTGATACGTTTCTTCCATGCCGGTGCCGAGTGGGCCGCATCCGATCAGGACCAGTGTGTCGCCTGCAGATACATGGCCGGATTTGACTGCTTCGACGGCGGTTTTCTCTCTTGTGAAAACTCGCGCGGACCCTGTGTGCCGATAAACGCCGTCGGACCC
>JARYMD010000094.1 GCA_029907285.1 Verrucomicrobiota bacterium
TTGAAAGAATCGCTCAACTACCTGCGCGGACTGGCCTGAGGCATTCCACACGCAGCGCAGCAGCGACCGACTGATCCCAGCGAAACAAAGGCGTTCGTTGCAAGCTCGGCGCTCCGCCGCGCCGTCGCGGGCGGCTTCGCCCCTATCAGCGGAGATATACAGATTTCGGCAGGCCACAGATTTGCTCCCTCCGGTTAATGTGTGGGCGATGCCGAAATGTGCGGAATCGACAGTTTGCCGCACCCCGCAGCTCACGCGAAGCTGGGCTGGTCAACTTTGACGCTCCTGTTCAATGCCAGAAAGTGCAACCATATCTCGGTTGCAGGACGCTTGTATATGCGTCCAAGGGCGATCCCGTAAGCAAGCACCTGCGGGCGGTACGCATCGACTTTCGTCTTCAAGCCGCTTTCATCAATCTGATCAGTCTTGAAGTCGAGAATCCACAGTTGGTCTGCCAAAATGACCGCAAGGTCAACAATGCCCTGCACGACAATGAACTCGTCGGACCCAAGCCCAGCCTGTACTTGCACGCCAAGCGCACGCAGGTCATCGGGCGAAAATCTGGCGGTGAACTCGAGTTCGCGAGCCAAATTCTCCCAGTGCGCCAGAAGCCGTCTTCCCAAGCCCGATTGCCAAAACGCGCTCACGGCTTCCAAATCAAGCGCCCTGACTTCTTCCGATGTGAGGAAACCGATTGTCTCCAATCTGGCCGCTTCACTGCGTGCTCCTTCTGCCGTGGCCAACTTGCGAGGGTCCGCAAGCTGGAGGAATCGATGATGCGCCGTGCCGCGTTCGGCAGGCGAAAGCCCCGCGGTCCCCTGCCCCGTCATTCTCAAGAAACCCTTTGCATCGAACTGGAACAGCGGCGCGGCTTCGGTCTGTGTCTCCTCGACAACACGTCTTCGCAACACGCTCACAGAAGCTTTCGCCGCCTCCGATGTGGCAGCAACGTGCGGGTATTGCCAGTCGTGAAGCTTCTCCAATCTTTCACAGATCGCTTCAAATTCAGCCACCACATCATGACCAGCTTCGGCAGCTATTGAACATGGCACTTCCTGAGCGCCGGCTTGAAGCTCGATTCCGGTCGCGCCCTCTGAACCAGGCCCCTCTTCTCGATGCAACTGCCATCGAACAAGGCGGCTTTCACCTTCCGCTTTGTCCAACCAGTCCGCATCCTCGCACAATCGCGGCATGAGCGGCCCAAGCCAATCAAGCCAACATCGGCCGCCGAGCAACGCTCTCGTCGCCGGTCTTGTGCCCAACGGCGGTTCCCATCGTTCTCGGGCTGTTTTCTCAGATGTCGAACCGCAAAGAACAAGCAGATCGGCAGCCCGCGTCACCGCAACGTAAAGCAACCGAAGTTCTTCACTGAGCGATTCGCGTTTTTGACGACGAGCCGCCATCCAATGAGGGAGGCTGGGGTAAAACTGCCCTTCCCCTTGGGCACGAACGCGCGCGCAAATGCCAAGTTCTTCGTCGAGCACGATGTGGCCGCTCGAATCGCGCAAGTTAAATCGCCTGCCAATGTCGGCAACAACAACCACAGGAAACTCCAAGCCCTTGCTCTGATGAACGCTCATTAATCTGACCGCGTTTTCGCCCCCAATCACTGCAGGTTCAGGATCATACTCCATTTCGACCTGAGCTTCCACCTGCTGCAAAAACTGGAACAACCCGCGGCCTTGCGACTGGTCGAACTCTCTCGCAACCTCAAGGAACCTGCGAACATTTGCCACCGCCTGGCCGCTTGGATGCTGTGCTTGAAGCCAATCCTCGTAATGTGTCTCTTCCAGCACGCACTCGAGGCAGCTCGACACCGAGTGGCGTCGCGCAATCCGCCTCCACCGGCTGAATCGCTGCAAAAAGGCGTCAATCCGTTTCCACGCCGAGTTGCGGATTTCAATCAAAAGCCTCTCCTGTTCGTCCAACTCTCCGCCTGCCACTGCCGCCGAACCCTCGGCCACGGCAGTGTTATCCGACACAGCGCTTGGCCCCTGGGACAACTCCTGCGCATGGCCGTGCAGATCATGAAAACGCCGAACCGCAGCCCAATAATCGCCGCTTCGTTGATCGATCCTAATGACCGCCAATTCATCCAAGGTCATCCCCAAAATTGGCGACCGCAGAACTGCGATCAACGGTATGTCCTGCACCGGATTGTCAAGAACATGCAACAGTTGCAGAAGATCGCTGACTTCAATCGTCTCATACAAACCGCCCCTTGAAGAAACCAGCGGTATGCCGAGCCGATCAAACGCAGTCGCGAAAACCTCTGCTCTGTTGCGCGGCGCGCGCAACAGAACCGCCATGTCCCGCCATTCCACTGGCCGGAACCCTCCTCCGTCATCATCCCATACCTGAAACCTCTCGGCTTTGAGCTGGGCGAGCCGACGTCCGACAACCATCGCCTCCTGCTCGGCACTGCCACCTTGCGAGACCGCGGCGACAGCCTCGCCTTCCCCTGCATCTGGGGCGTCTTCAGTCCCCCCGGTCAACCGCAACAACAGCTGGACTCGCGGACCGTTATGGGATTCGCCGCCCTTCTGCTGTCCTTTTGAAACATGTGCGAACCTGAGCCGCGCATCGTCGTCATAATTCACGCCGCCCAATTCCGGTCGCATGAGCAATTCGAACACTGAATTCGCAAAATCGAGAATTTCCGCCCGGCTCCGAAAATTGTCATTCAGTGGTATCACCTGCCCCGCTGATGGGTCATTGCCGAAACGCCGGGCGTAGGTCCTGCAAATCCTTGGGTCTGCCAATCGAAACCTGTAAATGCTTTGCTTCAGATCGCCAACGAGAAACCGGTTGGCGTCCGCTCCATCGCGTGCCAGGGCGCGCAGAATCGTGTCCTGCGCCGCGTTTATATCCTGAAACTCATCGACAAAAACGTATCTCAGCTTCGACCGCCATTGCTGGGCAATCGCTGTCGGCCGGCTGCAATCGGCGTCCCACAAAAGACGCAGCGACAGTTGCTCGAGATCATGAAAATCAACAACGCCGCGTTCGCGTTTCGCCAAAGTAAAAGCCTCCCCGAACTCCTCGATTAACCTCAGCAAAGCCCGCAAGTGCGGCCTGACCAGGCACCAGTCTTCTTTCAATGGGTCCGCAGTCTGACCGCCTGGCATCAGGCTCTTCAGAAACTCGGCTTCGTCGAAAATGGCTTTCAACGGCTTGCGCAAAGCGGTTTTCCTGGCTTTGGGCCACTCATCATCGACAGCGAGAACGGCTGTCAACATTGTTGCCGTGTCGTCGATTCCCGGTTTCGCCGGCGTCTTTTGCAGAATCGCAGCGCATCGCTCCGCGTTCGGGTTCCCCGGCGGCAGCTCGATCAGCCGCTCGATCCATTCACTGCGCCATTCCGACACCGCGTCAAGGAGCCATGCCTGCCAATGCTCCGGCGACTCCTGATCCAGCAGCATCTTCTGCCGTGCCAGCCATGCCCCGGGGGCAGGCAAGGTTTGAATGTAATCATGGACGCGCATGACAATTCCCCGCACCGCAGCATCCCGATATCCACCGTAATACATCGCCAGTCGCCGAACAGCGTCGTCCTCCTCACTTTGCCCGGCGTAATGTCTTTCAAACACCTGTTCCAGAGTCTCCGCGGCCAGAATCCGTGCACGTTCCTGCGGCAGCACGCTCAGTTGCGGGTCAAGCTCCAGTTCGTGGAAATGATCCCGCACCAGTTCAAGGCAAAAGCTGTGTAACGTGCTTATTCGAGCTGTCTCGACCAACGCCAGCTGCTCGCCCAGCCTGACGTTGCCAGGGTCGTCTTTGATTGCCTGTTCGAGTCGCTCGCGAATTCTTCGCCGCATTTCACCCGCAGCAGCCTCGGTAAACGTCACCATCAGTATCTCGTCAAGCGACGCCGGGTTTTCGCGATCCAGCAGGCGTCGCACGCAGCACTCAACCAAGGTGTGCGTTTTGCCCGTGCCCGCACCGGCCATCACGAGCACATTCCCTTTTGCCTCGATTGCGCGAGATTGATTCTTTGTCAGGCTCTTCATTGCGCAAAAACCCGTCCTGCAGTCACTTTCCATCGCCGGCTCTCATGTTAAACCGCTCAGCAGAAACCATGTTGCGCAGATGGAACAGTGTGGCCGGCTTCGTCCATGATCGATCATGCTTTTTCGTTCGCTATCGGGGCAATAATGGTGAATTTGCTGCCCTTGCCCACCTCTGATTGCACTGCCAAACCGTGCCCCATCTGTCGGGCAAACTGGTACACCATGTACAAGCCCAAACCCGTCCCGCGCCGTGTCGAAAATGATTTTGTCGTGAAAAACGGTTCAAACACTCTCTGCAACAAATCAGCAGGTATCCCAACGCCGGTGTCCTCGACAGAAATCATGACGTAACCGGGCGCATCCGCCGGCTCCAACACAGGATTCGCCGAAGCAACATCCGAAACAATTTCACCTCGGATTGTGATTTGGCCGCCGCGTTCAATTGCATCGGCTGCGTTCAGAATGAGATTCAGCAGTATCTGCTGCAACAAATCGCGGGAACCGCGAATCCGGGGCAGATTCACGGGTATCTCCTGCAGCACGTTCGTCTCGCGCAAAAACCTGTCACCAAGGAGCTTGATCGTGTTCTCTATGACCTCGCGCACATCACAGTCCGAGCTCGGCTGATCACCAGCGCGCCCAAACCCCAGCATCGCTTTCACAATGCCGCTGGCCTGGTCAACCACGGTCTTTATCCGCTCGACTCGGAGCCGGATTTTGTCCGGATTATCGATATTGGCTTCGATGATTTGAGCTGATCCGCGGATTATTGAAAGCATGTTGTTGAAATCGTGCGCTATGCCTGCGGCAAGTGTGCCGAGAGCTGTCATCTTTTCGCTGTGCGCAAGAGCTGCCATCGCTCGTTCGAGTTCCTGCGTGCGTTCCGCCACTTTTTTTTCCACCTCGGCATGGCTGCGCATGAGTCGTATATGCCGGTTCACAGCCACCGCTGCGAACGCCAAAGCCACGGCCATGCCAACGATCGCAACAGCAAGAATCCGCTTTTCCTGGTACCACGGGACCACCACGTCGAACTGGTACGCAGCGGGGCGCAATTCTATGTTCCAATTGCGATCAAGGGCGCGGACTTCGAACTTGTGCTTGCCCGAAGCAAGGTCGCGGTAAACAGCGTTTGTTCCGGGCGTGAACACCGACCACACGCCCCCGTCAAGACGGCAAGAGTACAACAACCGCCGTTCCGGCGTGTAACGCCATTTGTCCTGACCGCGAAAGCTTATCGCGATCACATTCTCGTTCGCACCTTGCGTGGTTTGCGTCACTTCCAAAATCGTCGTTCTGGGCGCATCAGGGTCAGCCCGCGGAAAATACTGGCTGATGCCCCGCGACGTCCCGACCCAGAGTTTTCGGCTGCGATCCTCGATCAAGGAATAGCAGGCGCTGCTGGCCAGTCCCTCCTCCTCGCCCACGGAAGCCCACGTTTCCTTGTAGTATCTGTAAAGCCCGCTGCCTGTCGCCGCCCACACACTCCAATCCACTGAACGCAGCATGGCGCTCACACGGTCCAATCCACTCAACACGACCGTCCAGTTCCTTCCGTCGTACTGACTGATCTTCCCGAGTCCGCTGCACCAAATCTGCCCTTCAGGCATCTCCATGAAACAAAGCGCGCCTTCATCGTCGTAACCGTCGGTTGCAGTGAACTTTTGCCACTTGCCCTCGTGCCAGACGGCGGGCCCTGTGCGCCCGCCAAGCCAAAGGTCACCGTTCTCGGTCGCAGCAAGGAAAAACAATTCGCTGCCAAGGTCGATCGCCGGCGGCGCCTCCGCCCATTTGACAAACTCATCTCCGTTGAACAACTCAAAATCGTACTGTCCCGTCCCCGCGCCAGCTTCTGCAGTCTGCACACACACCACACCATCGGGCAACTGCCTCAGCACTTTTCGCAATCGCCGGCCACCCGGATGAGCAACCTGTTTGAACTCGCCCTTCTGAGGATCGAAGACCCAGATCTGTTCGGACGCGCTGATCAACAGACGCCCCTGCTTGAGGTTGAACAAGCCGTCGCGTGCGCGAAACGAAGGATCAAAGTTCGGCGGCCACGCATGCCGGCGCCATTGCCGCCGGTCAAATTCCAACAAACCGTCTGCGGTCGCAAACCACAGCCTTCCATTCGAATCCTCGATCGCAGAGTAAACCACCGAAGAATACCCCGCTGCTCCGGGAGGCGTCCGCCACGCAGGCGGTGCATACCGATACAACCCCTCCAAAGAAGCAAGCCAAAACACGCCGCGCGCCTGAACCGCAACGTCGTAGAACCTTGCACCAGGATGCTCCATCTGCTCGACCACGCCGCTGTTTGTGTCAATCCGCAGAAGCGAACTCATGGTCAGCCCCCAAAACTTCCCTGGCTCGGTGTCTCTCCACGCATACCGCAAACCTTCTTTTAGTGCAGAACAACTCATCCAGTTGGTTCCATCGAAATGAACCAACACACGCTTGTTCACCGAGGGATCGTCAGCAACAAACGTGACTCCACCATCGTCGTCATCGAACGGACGCAGCAGATTCCGGACCGCCAAATCCGGCGGAAGAATGTACTCCCGCCATTTGGTGTCGCTGTTGATCTGCCGAACGCGCCCGGGCACCTTGGCTATCCCCTGAGCACCGGCAATCCATATCCCGCCGTCCTGTGCCAATGTCATGTCCAGAAATGTGCCAAGGGAGGTTTCAGATGCATGCCTCAACACCTTCAACTCCGACGTGCGCGCGCGAAACTCAGCAAACCGATCCGGCAAAAGAAGCAGAACCCGGTCTTCTTCAGCGGGCACAATCGGCGTGGGCCTGATAGCCCGCGTCGGGCTGGTCCCGACTTCCCACCGCAGTTCCTTGATTGGGTACCGCTGCCAATGCGAATCAACGTACTCGAGCAGGCCTTCTGCGTAAATCGACCAAATGCGCCCTGCTGCGCTCTGATAGACCCTGTAGTTTGGTTCGGACGGCGCCGGAATGTGGTGCACGTTGTAGCCGTCCAGGTAACTCACCGCGTCAACCTCACCGTGCTTCACCCACACGTTGCCACGCGGACTGATCGTCACTGCAGTTGTGAGGGACTCAGTCAATCCGTCAGCCGCACGGTAAACACGCCATTCCGAAACTTTTTGAGCCCGGATCAGCCAGCCGCCCTCCAACACCCCCAAGGCAATGAGGAAACACAATCCCCTGGCCCACAAGCTTGCCTGTGGCCGAACGTTTTCCGCATTGCCGCCGTGCAACCGCATAAGACGCTCCAATTCAACGCCCTGTTCTGGCTCCCGCAAGACAATCAGCCCGATAGGAACTTCTCACCCGCGGCGCGCTCGCTACGCAAGCAAAGCCCATCGCCAACGCTCTCTTCCCCAATTCACCAAACAATTCCGGCCGCACGTACTCGGCCACAGGCAGGCGGCCGCCTTCCGGCTGCAAATACTGGCCAAGGGTCAATATCTCGCATCCAACCGCTTGCAGGTCTCGAAAGGCCTCCAGCACCTCGTCGATCTCTTCACCCAATCCAAGCATCAGCCCGGATTTTGTCCTGCAATCGGCAGGCAACCGTTGTCTTGCCTTCCTCAGTACCGAAAGCGACATCTCATAGGTCGCGCGCGACCGCACATTTGGTGTGAGCCGGCGCACAGTCTCGATGTTGTGGTTGAAAACGTCCGGACGCGCATCGAAAACAGTGTCGAGCGCCCGGTCGTCGTCGTTAAAGTCAGGGGTAAGCACCTCGATCGCCACTTCGGGACTGACCGACCGCACCGCTTTGATCGTCCTTGCAAACTGTTCTGCGCCGCCATCGGCCAGATCATCTCGTGCGACCGACGTGATAACAACGTGTTTCAACCGCATTATCCGCACCGCTTCCGCGACACGCCGGGGCTCATCCGGATCAAGAGGCAACGGACGCGCCGTTGTCACTGTACAAAACCGGCACGCCCGCGTGCAACGATCGCCACAGATCATGAACGTGGCAGTTCCCCTGTCCCAGCATTCCCATTGGTTTGGGCAGCGCGCACTCTCACAAACCGTATGAAGGCGCAACGCCCGCAACAGCTCGCGTGTGTGCGAAAACACTGGCGTGCGCGGCAGGCTCACCCTAAGCCACGCAGGCAGCCGGCGGCCTCTTGTGGCGGCTGTGCCGGCACTCGTATTCTCAACGCCGCTCAATTCAGCTTCCATGGGAAATCATCGTTCGTTTCGAACTTAACAGTCAGCTCACTTTGGCAAACCAGGTCCCGCATGGCAACAAATCCGTGATTCATCCACGGCGCGATCCTTAACACGCTTTAAATTGACAAGCTGTATCACATGTCACATATTCGCGATAACAAGTCTGGTCGGCCGCTGACACGGTTGTGAAAATCACTGTCTGCCACAACAACCCATGAGTCCGAGCATCTTCGCTAAAACGTTCATCGCCTGCTGCCTGACACTTTCAACGTTGACCGCTGCCGATTTCACGTGGAACGGCAGCGTGTCTTCCTCGTGGCAGGAGCCGGCAAATTGGACACCGGCCGGTGTCCCAAGCGCCGCGGACACCGTTACAGTCCCCGGCGGAAAAAAGCCGATCGACCTCACCAACACATGGCAGGTCGCCGCATTCAACCTTGCGGGCGGCACAGTGCAGGGATCTGGCACGCTCATTGTAACTGCGGCTTTTGCGTGGACTGCTGGAGCACTGACCGGCTCCGGCCATCTCGAGATTCCAGCCGGCGCCACCCTTGCAATCAGCGGGGCCAGCGGCAAACACCTCGTTGGATGGTCAGTCGAACTGTCCGGCACCGCACGGTGGGAAGGCGCGGGAAGCATCTCGAGCGGCCAGGGCGCAACCGTCAATGTCCAGCCAACCGGCCTGTTCGAGATCAGCTCCGACAAAAACATCTACTTCAACGAAGGCGGCAACCCTACCGTGTTCAACAACGCCGGCATCTTCCGCAAAACCGCAGCCACCGGCACAACAACATTCTCAAGGGTCGTGTTCAACAACACCGGCACCATGGCAGTCCAAGCCGGGACCCTGAGCCTCACAGGCGGGGGAACAGGCACCGGCCTTTATGAGGTGTCAGGCGGCGCAACGCTCGATTTCGGAGGCGGCACACACAGCCTCGCCCCGACAAGTTCAATCACCGGTGGCGGCACTGTCAACGTCAGCGGCGGCAAAGTCATACACAACGGCAGTTATCAGGTGACAGGCACGACCGAGGTCAAATCCGGCGAACTGCAGTTGCTTGGGAATGTAACCAGCCTTGGTTCTTCAGTTGCCGTGACCGGCGGCACGCTCGAGGTTGGATCGGATGTTACGGTCCAAGGAAACGGCTCGCTTTCCGGCGGAACCATCACCGGGACAGGGCAATTGGGGTTCACGGGCACCTTCACATGGAACCGGGGAACGTTGAGCGGAACCGGTGCTTTGGTCATACTGGACGGCGCGATCTTGGTCATTGGCAGTGCCTCTGACAAAACTCTCCGGTCCAGAACCGTGTCAATCGCTGGCACTGCCCGCTGGGAAGGCGCGGGCGACATTAACTCTGGCGAAGGAGCAATCGTCCAAATCGAACCGAGTGGTCTTTTTGAAATCTGGAACGACGCCAATCTCTACCATAGCTTGGGCGGTGCAAGGCCGATTGTTCGCAACGCCGGCACAATTAGAAAGGCCGCCGGTACCACAAACAGTTATTCCGGCTTCGGCTACGTCGATCTACAAAACACCGGCGCACTCGAAGTGGAACAAGGCACCATTTCCATCTCAGGGCAACTGACGCAGGAAGACGCGATTCTGCGATTCGGGTTGCGAGCACCGTTCGATTATGGGCAGTTGCGTGTTTTCGACCAAATGCCGTGCAACGGTACACTCGAGGCAAACCTCCAAGCTGGATTCCAGCCGAATGCAGGCGACAGTTTTGCACTGATCACTTACTCGAAGTACTCCGGCAGCTTCACGAATTACTTGTTCCCGGTGCTCACAAACGGCCTTGCATGGCGGACAGAATACTTGCGTGATCGCCTCCAAATAGTCGCGTTTGCACCCTCAGGACTCGATCGCAAAATCAGCGGGACTGTCCGAAGCACATCCGGCGCGCCCATCTCCGGCGCCGGAGTTTTCGCGTTCAATCTTGAAGGCACCAACGTTATCTCAGTCTCCTCTCTCACAGATAGCGACGGCAAGTACTCGCTCTCAGTCTCGAATGGCACATGGCAGGTTGGCCTCCGTAATCTCGCAGCCCTCGGCTTCCAAGAGGTCCCAAACCAAACAACCGCGGTCAGCGGCACAGACAAGGTCGTTGACTTCGTGGTCCCTCCGCTCGGAGGCGAAATCTTCATGCTCACCGTGCATGCCAACCCAGCAGACGGCGGCACCACAACAGGCGGCGGCTCGTATTCGGCGGGCACGGAAGTAACAGTCACAGCCCAACCCAGCCGGACTCCCCTGCCCTACGTGTTCATCAACTGGACCGAAAACGGCATCGAGCAAAGCAGAAACAGTACCTATACTTTTACATTGACCCGGAACCGGGACCTCGTTGCAAATTTCGTACTCGAATCCTACCAAATTTCCGTGCTCAACGATCCGACCACCGGCGGCAAGGTCACCGGCGCCGGGACCTATCCCTACGGTTCAACATGCACACTGAAAGCCACACCAAACTTCGGCTACGAGTTCAGGGATTGGACTGAGAACAGTTCAGTCATCGGCACCAACAGCGAAATCACTTTCACAGTCACAACTAATCGCACCTTGACCGCCAGATACTCTGAAGCGCATCTGTTCCATATCGTCACCACTGCCACTCTGCCAACCGGCCTTGCCACAGTGACCGGGGCCGGTACCTACACAAACGGCCAAACTGCCACAATATCTGCACCTGTTGCCGTGACCAACGCTCCTCCCGATTACTACGCCTTCAAGCGCTTCACACTCAATGGCAATTACTACGGCCGCAGCCCAACATTCCAGAAAACATTCGCAACAACCGACCCAACCAATATGCAATTCGTGGCTGAATACGAGTTTCACGACCAAACGCCACCCGTTCTCGGGCAAATCACGGTGGAACCAAATGTCGCATCAGCCACGATCAGCTTCAGCACTGATGAACCTGTCAGAGCCAAGGTCGAGTATGGCCTTGCCATCGGATACGGCAGCACCAACGAGATCACCAGTTTCCGCACAAGCCATTCTGTCACTATTACAGGTCTTGCGCCTGCTACACTGTACCATTTCCGTGTCCGCGTCACAGACACCGCTGGCAATGAAACCATTTCCGCCGATCAAACTTTCAGCACGCTCGCAGCGCCCGACCTCGTGCCTGGCCTGGTGACGTTGCCGGCATTTGCCCAAGCAGGCGCGTTGGTGCAGATGTCATTCGTCATATCAAACATCGGCCCGGGAACAGCGTTTGGACCATGGGACAACAGCATTTTGGTTTCAGCCAATCCGGACGGTTCGGGCGCACAATCTCTCGGTGTCGTTAGTTTCACCCCTGGCCCTGATGGCTTGGCATCCGGGGCCGCACTCACGGTCACTCAGCAGGTTATCGTGCCACGAACCGGAACAGGCCCTCTGTACTTCGGAGTTGCGCTGGACAGTGGCAACCGCCTGTCCGAGGTCAACGAAACAAATAACACCGCTTTTGCCACATCGCCATTGTCGATCGCTGCAAGTGACCTTGTCTTGACTCGATTGAGCGCCCCGCCAACAGCGGTTTTCGGCCAAATCTTCAGTGTTCAGTTTGTCGTCACCAACTCTGGCACTGCGACAGCAAATGTGCCGTGGGTGGATCGGCTCTACCTCTCGGCCAGCAGCAATTTCATGGAAAGATTGCTCGCAACAATTCAGGCGCCACTGATTCCCATGAATCCGGGTGATTCCTACACGAACACCATCCCGGTTCAGATACCTTTGGATGCCAATTCTACCCCGGGAACATTTTACCTGTTGGCCCACACTGACGCGCAAAACACGCTCTCCGAGTTGAACGAAACCAATAACATCGGGTTTGTCCGAATCAACTTCTCCATGCCACCCTTGCCTGACCTTGCAGTTGGCAACCTATCGGCCCCGACAAACCTCTTGCCGGGGCAGTTGGCGAGCCTTACCTACACATTGACAAATCTCGGTACAGCCACCGCAGGACCGATGTGGTCCGAAACAGTGTATGTCGCGACCAATAAAACCGGCGCCAGCGCAGTCGAAGTGCTCACTTCGAGTTTTG
>JARYMD010000095.1 GCA_029907285.1 Verrucomicrobiota bacterium
ATCGGATCGAGGTGATGAACGGGTACGCAGAGAAGAACCTTGCTTACAAGCCTGATTTGGTTGTCATAGGCAACGCAATTTCGCGCGGCAACCCTGAGGCCGAGGCGGTTCTCGAGCATCGTTTGCGCTATTGTTCCCTGCCGGAGCTTGTGAGAGAGTTCTTTGTTCGCGGCAAGCGCGCAATTGTGGTGGCCGGCACGCACGGCAAGACCACCACCAGCGCGCTGCTTACGTGGGTCTTCGAGCACAACGGACTCAATCCGAGCTTTTTGATTGGCGGATTGCCTCTCAACCTTCAACGCGGGGCCCGGTTCAATGAGAGCCAGTGGATCATTCTGGAGGGTGACGAGTACGACACTGCCTTCTTTGACAAGCGCAGCAAGTTCGTGCATTACATGCCCGAGATTGCCATAATAAACAACATCGAGTTCGATCACGCTGACATTTTCCGGGACCTGCAAGCGGTGCAAACTGCATTTGATCATTTGATCCGGCTGATACCGCGCAACGGGATGTTGCTGGCGAATGGCGATGACCCGAACCTGGCACCGCTTCTTGGTGTGAAGTTTTGTCCGGTCCGCACATTCGGGCTTGGCGAGGAGAACCACTGGCGCGCCACGAACCTGAGGCTCGGCGCCACAGCATCGCGGTTTGCGACGCCGAACCATGATTATCACATCAATTTGGTGGGCGAGTTCAACGTGCGAAACGCGCTTGCGGTTGTTGCTTGCGCGCGCCACTGCGGTTTGACCAACCAGCAAATCCAATCCGCATTCGACACCTTCAAGGGCGTCAAACGGCGGATGGAAATCCGCGGTGTCGAAAGCGGCGTGGTGGTGATAGATGATTTCGGTCATCATCCAACCGCGATTCGGGAGACCATGAGCGCTTTGCGTTTGAAGTATCCTTCCGCCCGGTTGTGGGCGGTGTTCGAGCCCAGAACAAACACGACCCGCAGGAGGGTTTTCCAGGACCAATTGCCGGGCGCGTTCATGGGCGCCGACTTCGTGGTGATAGCGCAGGTGGATCGACTCGCCATGCTGCCTGTTGAACAACGGCTCGACCCGGAGAAACTTGTGGCCGACCTGCATTCTGCGGGAAAGCCGGCGGCATACCTGCCTGACGTCGAAGCGATAATCGCGCACTTGGTTAAGAACGTTCAGGGCGGGGACGTGGTTTGCATTTTCAGCAACGGCGCTTTCGACAACATCCACTCGCGGTTGGTGGCAAGACTCGCCGGAAAACAGCCTTAGCCAGTAAATCTCGCCGCTTGAGCTGGTTGGCTCAACCGGACCGTCGTTCCAGTGAGATTCCCGGGGCGGGGCAAATGGACTAAGGCGAACTTGATTCAAGCCACAGAGCGCCTACCTTCGGTTAGTGCAATTCAACCCATAATAGCGAATGGCGATGGGCAATCACTCAGATTCCAGCCATGCACGGGGCGCGGTTGACGGTCCTGAAAGCCACGCTGACAAGCCGAACAACATGACGGGGCGTGAGAGGCTTTTGCGCGCCTGCCGATGCGAGCCTGTGGATCGGCCGCCCGTTTGGCTAATGCGCCAAGCGGGGCGGTGTTTGCCCGAGTACAGAGCGTTGCGGCAGGAATACTCCTTTTTGCAGCTTGTGCGCACGCCAGAATTGGCGGCGGAGGTCACATTGCAACCAATTCGGAGATTCGGTTTCGATGGCGCTATTGTTTTCAGCGACATTCTCGTTCTCCCCGAGGCAATGGGGCAACCATACCAATTCAGGGAAGAAGGCGGCATAGAAATGGCCTTTGCCATTGAGAGTGAGTCGGATTTGGCAAGGGTGTCTGCGGGAAATGTGCGGGAACGAGCGGGTTACGTGGGTGACGCGATTCGATTGGTCAAGCGCGCGCTTGGGAGTGATGCAGCCATGATTGGGTTTTCGGGCGCGCCGTGGACGTTGGCGAACTTCATGGTCGAAGGCGGCAGCGCGAGGTCGTTCCGCAAAGCCAGCGAGCTGATTAAGGCCGGCGCGCCGCTGATTCACAGACTGTGCGAGGTTTTGGTTGAGGCGGTGACGGAGTATCTGTTTTTGCAGATCGAGGCTGGCGCCGAGGTGGTGCAGCTTTTTGACACGCTGGCCGGGGAACTTGACGAATCCACGTATGCGCGGACCGGCGCTGTGTGGGCAAGGGAAATCATTGCGCGGCTGAGCAATCGCGTGCCAGTGATCCTTTTTGCGAAAGGGATCAACAACAGTTGGGCGTTGTTGGGCTCGACAGGGGCGGCCGTGCTGAGCGTTGATTGGCGGGTGCGGCTGAGCGAAGTCAGGAGCGCGTTGCCGCCGCGGATTGCCATCCAGGGAAACCTGAATCCAGAGCTGCTTCTCAAGACGCCTGCGGACGTGTCCGCTGCCACGAAACAGATGCTGGATGAAATGCGCTCGAGGCCGGGTTACATCGTCAACCTCGGCCACGGCGTGCCGCCGGGGGCGAGACTGGAAAACATTCAGGCATTGGTTGATACTGTCCGGAGCGTGTGATGAACAAGCTTGAGGTTCCAATCGAGCTCGTCCGGAAATACAACATGCCCGGGCCAAGATACACTTCGTATCCGCCCGCGACACAGTTTACCAGGGAACTGTCGTTTGATTTGGTTGCCGGCTGTATTCGCAGGAACAACGAGACGGCGCGCGACCTGTCGCTATATTTTCATTTGCCGTTTTGCGAGAGCCTTTGCTGGTTTTGCGGTTGCACGAGCGTGATAACGACCGACCGCGGGAAAAGTGCGCGGTACATTGAGGGGCTTGGGCGTGAAATCTCGCTGATGAAACCAATGCTCAATCCGGCGCGAAAGGTCGTTCAATTGCACCTTGGCGGTGGGTCGCCCACGTTCTTGCCACCTAACCAGTTGCGGAGGCTTGGCGAACTGATCCATGAGACATTCACGATCGCGCCCGGCGCGGAAGCCGGAGTTGAAATTGATCCGCGTGGGCTGACGCGGGAGCATCTGGGAGTGCTGCGTGAGCTTGGGTTTAATCGTGCGTCTGTTGGGGTTCAGGACAACAACCCGGTTGTGCAGAAGGCAGTTCATCGTGTGCAGCCTCGCGAACTGACGGAGCGCGTTATTGGCTGGATACGCGAGGCGGGTTTTGAATCGCTCAACGTGGACCTGATTTACGGTCTGCCCCACCAAACAGTTTCGTCTTTCGGGGAAACCTTGGACGAGGTTCTTGAACTGAAGCCGGACAGGTTTGCTGTGTTCAGCTACGCACATGTTCCGTGGATGAAACCGGCACAGAAAATTCTGAAGCCGGAGATTCTTCCCACTGCAGAGACCAAATTGGAATTGTTGAAGATGACCATCGAGAAACTCACCTCGGCGGGTTACATCTATATTGGCATGGATCATTTTGCACTGCCAACGGACGAACTCGCCGTGGCGCAGAGGGCTCGGACATTGCGGCGCAATTTCCAGGGCTACAGTACAAGAGCGGGCGCGGACATTTACGCCTTCGGAATGTCTTCAATTTCGGCGGCCGACGAAGCGTATTGGCAAAACACAAAGCAATTGGACGCTTACCAGGCCATGGTCGAGTCCGGCAACCCTGCTTACGAGCGCGGTTTCATACTGAATTCCGACGATCTCATCCGTCGCGAGGTAATCATGCAGATAATGTGCAATTTGTTTCTCGATTACTCAGCGCTTTCTCAAAAGCTCGGCGTGTCTGTTCCTGACTATTTCGCGCGCGAGATAGCGTCGCTCGACGACCTCGAGTCGGATGGGCTTGTGAAGCGCGAGTCGAGCAGCCTGAGAGTAACCGAGGTTGGTCGGCTGTTTGTGCGTGTTATCGCGATGCGGTTTGATGCTTATCTGCCGAAGGCACTTGAACGCAGACACGCCATGACAATTTGAATTGTGTTGGAACCTCATGAGCGCTGCTTCAACTCAATTACCTGCGCAGCCGCGATCCGTTGGGATCATAGGCGCTGGCATAACAGGTCTCACGGCGGCGTTCCGCCTCAAACAACTAGGCATTGAAGTTGTTGTTTATGAAGCGGAACGGCGTGTCGGCGGCGTGATCCGGTCGATACGCGAAAACGGTTATCTGGCCGAATTCGGCCCGAATTCGATTCTGGAGATTTCACAGAAGATCGTGTCGCTCATACGTGACGTCGGTCTCGAGAGCCGCAGATTGTACTCGGACGCAAAAGCCGAAAACCGTTATCTGGTTCGCAACGGACGTCCTGTGGTGTTGCCGTTTTCGCCGCTGAAGTTTTTCGGCACCGAACTGTTTTCCGCAAAAGCGAAGCTGTCTTTGTTGGTCGAGCCATTCAGGCGGCGCGCTGCGCCCGATGTTGAGGAGAGTGTGGCCGACTTTGTTTTGCGCAGGTTGGGCCGTGAATGGCTTGATTACGCGATCAACCCGTTGGTCGCCGGCATTTATGCCGGCGACCCTCACAGATTATCCGTCCCGCAGGCGTTCCCACGGCTGCATGCAGTGGAACAACGGTATGGGTCATTGATACTCGGCCAAATCCTCGGTGCCCGCGAACGAAAACGACGTGGCGAAGTCTCAAAACAAGAAGCGAAAAAAATCTCGTTCGAAGAAGGCCTGCAAGAACTGACCGACACCTTGGGTGCGAAACTGGCGGATTCGATCAGATTGGGCGCGACCGTTGTCGAGATTCAACACCGGTCGGATGGCTGGTCCGTCAAAGTGCGCGTTGGCAGAACAGAAGCAACATTTCGGCACAGGGCGCTTTTGCTTGCCGCGCCGGCTTATCGGCTGGCGCAGATCAAACTGTGTGCCGATGCCGGTCTGAGCCTTGAACCGCTTGGCGCGATTCACTACCCGCCGGTGGCGAGCGTGGTTTTGGGGTTCAGGCGTGAAGATGTTGCACACCCACTGGACGGTTTCGGGATGCTGATCCCGCAGATCGAGGGGTTCAAGATTCTTGGGGCGCTGTTTTCGTCGTCGCTGTTCGCTCGGCGTGCGCCGGCGGGTCACGTGACGCTCACAACTTATATAGGCGGTGTGCGCGATCCTGAACTTGCATTGTTACCCGCTGACGAGCTGGTGCGGATCACAGTTGAAGACTTGAGGCGGATACTGGGCGTGACGGGCAAACCAACCTTCCGCCACTGCATGCTGTACCCGAAAGCCATCCCGCAATACGAACTCGGCTACGGGCGCTTCAAAGCGTTGATGTCAGAGCTGGAGGCAAAGCTGCCGGGGCTGTTCTTCGCGGGACATTATCGCGACGGGATTTCGCTGGCGGATTCGATTATTTCGGGGCACGACGTGGCACAACGGATTTCAGCCGAAATTGGAAAGAAATGATTGGGCGGAACCGGTCATTTGCGCTTTCTGAAGATTCGCGCCGGGCAACCGTTGATGCACTGGATTACACTGATGATGAGTGGTTCAGGCAGTTTATCGAGCAGCTCTTCCGGGGCTGAAACTGCGGCTTGGGCGGCTGCGGGGAGGTCGAGTGTGAGATAGGCGGCGTTGGGGAATGCGTGGCGGAGAACCGAGGTTTTGCCTGTTTGGCGTGCGCCTTGTGGAACAGGGGCCAATCGCTCCAGGCCCTTGAACGATCACAAAGTATGCTGTCCATGCGCAAATTCATTGACACACAAGTGCAAGGTCGCGCTCGCAATCAGCTACCGCTTTTGCTGCAAGAGTGCTATTCCGTGCTCGTTGCGGACGCGGGCCAATTCCACACCTTTAATCTCGGCCAAGACAATCTCGGCGAGGTAACAGACTACCGAGCCTTCCTCGATATGCGCGGCGTAGGCTCTGTTCATATCCTGGAAAACCATGTGAAAATGTGGTTCGCCGTCTGCAACCACGCCGTCCACGGCGGCCAGTTCCATCGGCTCATCAACCTCAATCACTTCGTCCTTTGGTTTTATGTCTGTTGTTATGATTCTGTGGAACCGCGCCTTTTGAAAAGTCCCGATGGCGCTGACGAGCACAGCGTTTTTGACGCCGAGCTGCTTGAGTTTTTCGCGAATGCCTTCGAGGAGTTTCTCGCCCCGGTCGAAGCTCAAGATGATTACCCTGCCAAAACCTTCGCCAATTATGGTTCGCATGGGATGTCCAGAATTGGCAGGCTCGGAGACCACTGACTTTGCAGTGGCCAAGCCTGCTGTTGTTCCAAAGACCAGTGCCCGCAGGAACCGCCTGCGGGATTCGTGAGTTGCATTTGACACTCGTCCTGTTGCTTTCAAAACATGGGCAATTGGGCGGTCTGGGTTTGAAAATGGCAAGGAGATTTGTGTAAATCTTGGGGCCGGGCATGAACGGGGTTTTGCCAATTTACGAGCTGGAAGAGGATCTTGTGGCTGCGTTGCGGTCGGTTCGGCGTGTGGTGTTGCAGGCGCCGACCGGTTCGGGCAAATCCACCCAGGTTCCTCAGATGCTGGTCAAGCATGGACTGCTTGGGGCGGGGCAGGTTGTGACTTTGCAACCGCGCCGTTTGGCTGCGCGGTTGCTCGCTGCCCGGGTGGCCAAAGAAATTGGGGTGAACCTTGGCGGCCTTGTCGGGTATCAGATCAGATTTGACGATTGCACATCGGCCGAGACGCGGATTCGGTTTGTCACCGAGGGTGTTCTGCTGCGGCAGATGGTGAAGGACCCTTTGTTGTCGGGTGTTCAGGCTGTCATCTTTGATGAATTTCACGAACGGCATTTGTTTGGCGACATAACGCTGGCGCAGGCGTTGGTGCTTCAGGAACAAGTCAGACCTGACCTTCTGCTCATCGTGATGTCAGCAACGCTGGAAGAGAAATCGTTGGAAGATTACCTTGCGCCTTGCGCTGTGCTGCGATCCGAAGGCCGCGTTTACCCGGTCGAAGTCGAATATGTCAATATCCGGACTCAGCATCCTCCTCCGGTTTGGGAGATGGCATCGCAAGCGTTTGCAGAATACGCGCGCAGCGGCGGAGAAGGCGACGTGCTGGTTTTCATGCCCGGAGCATACGAAATCCAGCAAACGATTGAAGCGTTGCGCGGGTTGCCTGAAGCCCGAGGACACATACTTCTGCCGTTGCACGGCGAGCTGCCGCCGGCGGATCAGGACGCTGCAGTGGCGCGATACGATCGCCCGAAAGTGGTTGTTGCCACGAACGTGGCTGAGACATCGATAACAATCGACGGTGTCCGCCTTGTGATTGACAGCGGGCTTGCCCGAGTTCTGCGCCATGACCCGCGCAGGGGAATAAACACCCTGTTGATTGAGAAAATCAGCAGAGCATCTGCCGACCAACGAGCCGGCCGCGCCGGGCGCACGGCCCCGGGCCGATGCATTCGGTTGTGGACTGCTGCGTCGCACGGAGAACGGCCTGCGCACGACACACCGGAGATAAAACGACTGGATTTGGCGGAGGTAGTGTTGACGTTGGCCGCTGCGGGAGTGAGAGACCCGCGTCATTTCCGATGGCTGGACCCGCCGTCTGAGCCGGCTTTGTTGCATGCTGTGGAGCTGTTGACCGATTTGGGCGCCGTTCGAACCGTCGATTCCGCCATGGGCACGATCGAAGTGACACCGCTGGGGCTTCGAATGCTGGCGTTCCCTGTGCATCCTCGGTACGCTCGGATGTTGCTTGCAGCGCATGACCGTGGCTGTGTGCCGCAGGCGTGCTTGATCGCTGCCCTGACGCAAGGGCGCGATCTGCTGGTTCGCCGCACCGGACGGGAAGTGAACGAGTTTCGCGATGACTATTTTGGCGATCGGGCCGAATCTGATTTTTTCATTCTGATGCGTGCCTGGAGTTACGCGGCGGGCAACGGATTCAGCGCCGGAGCATGTCGGAGGGCGGGCATTGACCCCGTAGCCGCCCGCCAGGTGGGGCCGTTGCGGGATCAGTTCATGCGGATTGCGCGGGAGGAAGGGCTCAACACCGAGGCGAGCCGCGTGGACGACAAAGAAATCCAGAAGTGCATCCTTACGGCTTTCCCGGACCGGTTGGCGAGGCGGGTCGATCAGGGCACGCTTCGATGTGAATTGGTCCACGGCAGGCGCGGTGTTCTTGCCCGCGAAAGCGTTGTGCATCACAGTCGATTCTTCGTCGCCGCCGAGGTCCGAGAAATACAATCATCAGACGGATCGGTTCAGACCATTCTATCCCTTGCAACCGCGGTGGAACCGGACTGGTTGACCGAACTGTTCCCGGGCGAGATCGAGCGAGTGCATCGGGCGAGTTACGATCCGTCGAGCAAGCGCGTTGTCGCCGAGGAAGCGGTTTGTTTTCGCGGTTTGACAGTTGAAACTCGCAAATGGGATCCCACGCCCGATGAATCGGCGCGCTTGTTGGCGGCGGAGATTGCGGCGGGTCGGCTTTCGTTGCCCGGGTGGGACCACGGTGCCGAGCAATGGGTCTTGCGGCTGAGACTGCTGAACAAACATTGCCCCGAGCTCGGGTTGCCGGAGTTCACTGAAGCGGAACGGCAGACATTGCTCGAGCACATCTGCCATGGGGCGGCGTCGTACAAGGAAATCAAGAACCGCGATGTCAAAGGCGAGTTGAAGTCGTGGCTGTCACCCGCCCAGCAAGCGCTCATGGACAAGCACGCGCCTGAGCGCGTGCAATTGAGCAACGGGCGCACGCCGAAGGTTGTATATGCTGCTGATGGTTCTCCATACATTGCGTTGCGAATTCAGGAGCTTTACGATGTGACGGCTGTTCCCGGGATAGCACTTGGCCGGGTTCCACTTGTAATCCACGTTTTGGCTCCCAACATGCGGCCGGTGCAAATCACGCAAGACCTTCAGAGCTTCTGGAACGAGCATTACCCGAAAATCAAATCTGAACTGCAGCGCAAGTATCCGAAACACTTGTGGCGCTGAAAATGAGCTCATCAAACGGTACAACGGGCAATCATTCCACATCGGTGCCCGGCCAGATTTCTGCCAAAGCCGCCTTTGTGACCACGCATTGGTCAGTCGTGCTGGCAGCATCACGTCAAACCGACACTGCACATTCCCGCAGCGCACTCGAAGAGCTGTGCCGCACATATTGGTATCCGCTCTACAATTACGTCAGAAGACGCGGGTACGCACCGGAGGATGCGTGCGACCTGACGCAGGAGTTTTTCGCCCGGCTGTTGGAACGACACTGGTTGGCCCGCGCAGATAGAAGCAGGGGCAGGTTTCGGGCCTTTCTGTTGACGGCCATGGAACGGTTTCTTGCCAATGAATGGGACAAGGAGCGCGCACTCAAACGAGGCGGCAACCGCCAGTTTGTCCCGGTGCAGCTTGATGCCGCCGAAACCCGCTACGGCGCCGAACCGACCGACACACACACGCCGGAACAAGCCTTCGAGCGGAGTTGGGCGATGACACTGCTCGAAACTGTCCTGAACCGCCTCGAAGCAGAGCAGCGCGCCGAAGGCAAAGCAGAGCAATTCGGCGCTCTGAGGCAATGTCTGTTGGGGGATCGCGAGGCGCTGCCTTACGCCGAAATAGCTCGGGTCATGGGCACCAGCGAAGGCGCGGTCAAGGTTGCCGCGCACCGTCTCCGCCAACGTTACCGCGAATTACTGCGAGCTGAGATCGCTAACACGGTATCATCCGCGGCGGAGATTGACGCTGAGATGTGCCATCTGCTCAAGGCGTTGACAGGCGGCTAACCCGGCGTGCGACTTGTTTTGGTTCACCCGGCTGGCGGGGGACTTCCCGCCCTGCCTTCCAAGCGGAAGACCTGAAAGTGATAACATATGTGAAATTTCTCGAATAACCTTCCCATGCCGGTTGCTTAACAGCCTGGTAAAAGCACGTTATGGGAACCGAAAACATTTGTCATAGCTGTGGGAAGCAGTTGCCGGCAAACGCTCCGCAAGGTTTGTGCCCCGAGTGTTTGATGAAGGCAGGGTTCGAAACCGGCAGAGCACCGGGACCTGGCACCTCGACACAGACACACGCGTTCACGCCGCCTTCACTTGAACAGCTTGCGCCTCTTTTTCCGCAATTGGAACTGCTGGAGCTTTTGGGCAAGGGCGGCATGGGCGCTGTTTACAGGGCGCGCCAGCCGTCGCTTGACCGACTTGTCGCACTGAAGATTCTGTCGCCGGAATTCGCCTCAGACCCCGGGTTTGCGAAACGTTTCGCACGTGAAGCGCGGGCTCTTGCGCGGCTGAATCATCCGGGCATCGTGACCGTGCATGATTCTGGTCAGGCTGGCGGGTTCTACTATCTCATCATGGAATTTGTGGACGGAATGAACCTTCGCCAGCTACTGAACAGTGGCAGAATCTCGCCGCGCGAAGCGCTGGCCATCGTACCTCAGATTTGCGATGCGCTTCAGTACGCGCACGACGAGGGCATTGTCCATCGCGATATCAAGCCGGAAAACATCCTCGTGGACCGCAAGGGCCGGGTGAAGATTGCAGACTTCGGATTGGCGAAGATTATTGGACGCGAAACCAAGGACCCGGTGCTCACACACGCGGCTGATGTCATGGGCACACCGCATTACATGGCCCCGGAACAGGTTGAGCGTCCCACTGACGTTGATCATCGGGCGGACATCTACTCGCTGGGGGTTGTTTTTTACGAAATGCTGACCGGTGAGTTGCCCCTCGGCAGGTTCCAGCCGCCTTCAAAAATCCCCGGAAGAGTCAACGTAGATGTGAGACTCGACGAAGTGGTCCTGCGCGCACTCGAAAAGGAACCGGAACGCCGCTACCAGCACGCCAGCGAGGTCAAGACGGACGTCGAGACGATCGCGCATACAGAACAAGCAGGAACCACAGCGCAGCAATCGCCTTCACGGCCAAGGCTCTCCCGCACTGCAATTGCGGGCGCGTGTTGGGCGCCTTTTGGCCTTCTCATCCTTGTGATGTTGTCATTGTCTGTGGTTTTTTTGGCAGGTGCGCCGCTTCGATTCGAGTGGTGGCAGACGTTTCTGATGACGGTGTTGTTGTCTGTGGGGCTGACAGCGCCGTTCGGGACAACAATTCTCGGTTGGGTGGCTGTTTCGCAAATTCGGCGTTTCCCAAGCCGATTGTACAGGCTGGGGCTGGCGGTGTTTGACGGGTTGTTGTTTCCTCTTTTGGTGTTGGATGCACTGATGGCCGCAATATTTGCGTACGTGGGCAATGCGGTTGTTCCGGGCCATGGCCAACTGCGCACCATCTGGCTGGGAGTTATGACTGTGCTCGCATTGGTTTGCATAGGTGTATTGGACTGGCTGATTGTGCGCTTTGTTTGGCGCGTGGTGAACATGCCGTTGCGAAGCGACGTCCCGCCGAGTGCACCGGAGGGAAGCGGCTCCCATGGCGAAGAAACTGGGGAAAAGGAGAGGACGACCGGCGCATCGACCAAAGTGTTCAACTGGGCCGACGTAGCCTGCTGCAGCATTGTCATGGCTTACGCTGTGGGACTCGTCCTGGGAACGGTCTTTTCACTCCTGCGCATCGGTCACTCGGGTGTTTGGACCCTGATGGTGTTCTTGATGGTGCTGCTTGGCTCACCGTTCTTGGCGAGGTCTATTCCAAAGCGCGCCAGGGATGGCGGAAGTGTTGTGTTGTTGAAGATTTGGGCGATTGCAGCATGGGTGGCAGCAATTCCGTTGGTTGGGTTCTCGGTGTTTTTCATCCGCGCATTATTCCAAGAACGCGCCGGGTGGGATCCGGCGGTGGACGAAGCTGTGATCGTGCCGTTGATCTGGCTGGGGGCAGTTTTGATGCCTGTGTGTGGGTGGCGATTGCGGCGCACAGCCGCCATGCAACGAATTGGGAATGCAGGTCTTGTCGGGATGGATTCGAGTGCCATCTTGCCGTTGGCCGCGATGGGTTTGGTGTTGGTGGGCATGCTCCTGCCGGTGGCACTTATGCCCGGGCTGTTCGGACGCCGGGAACAAACGCAGCAGGCAGCCTTCTCCCTGGACGAGGCTGTGAAAGCTGTCGAAGACTATGGCGGCTTCGTCAAGAGAGACCCTCTTGGGCGGGTATTTCAGGTTAACCTTGTGTATGACGAAGCACTGTCATCCGGCCATGAAGCGCACTGTCCATTGCAAGTCCTTGCAAAACCGCAGGATGGCAACGATCCGACGCGTGAGCGATTTCAGCTCGATTTTGTCATTTCGCACAGCAAGCGCCCTGCCAAACTCTGCGCATGCATGCCGGAAAAA
>JARYMD010000096.1 GCA_029907285.1 Verrucomicrobiota bacterium
GCCATCCCAATCGTTGAAACGCTCCGGTTTCAACAGGCGATTGCACTCCTTAACGATCGCGGACAAGGTGACAAACGGCATGGATTCAGTGAATCAGGCGGCGTGTGAACATGCAAAGGCATTTTGCTTTAGCGGGGCTCAGCCTCAGACCAGCCATGCGGGTGGCGCGACGACGCTCGGGGGGCTGCCGTCGGCCTGGTCACCTTGCTTGCCTCGCCAAAGAGGAACGAAGAGTGAATCGAGATTTTTCTTTCTTGCAATTGGCATGGGTTTTCACGCTGCATATTGAAAACTGCACTGACATTCTTATAGTGCTGTCGAACAACTCTGAGATGAGCAAAGCTTCAGAAGATAACAGCCCTTGGAGTATCCAGGATGCCCGTGACCTTTATCATATCGATCGCTGGGGCGCGGGATACTTCGACATCAGCGACGAAGGCCACGTTGTAGCAAGGCCGCTGCAGGAGAATGGCGCAGTAGTGGACCTTACAGACGTGATTGAAGAAGCGCGCGGGCGCGGGCTCAAGTTTCCGCTGTTGATCAGGTTCCAAGACATACTCCGGCACAGGGTGGAAGCCATCAATCTTGCATTTCGCAACTCGATCGCCGAGTTCAACTACCAGGGTTCGTACCGGGGTGTGTTTCCCATAAAGGTCAATCAATTGCGCGAGGTGGTGGAGGAGATTCTCGATGCGGGCCGACCATACCAGTTCGGCCTCGAAGTGGGAAGCAAACCGGAGTTGTTTGCCGGCCTTGCTCTTCAGAGCCAGGTGGGGAGCCTGATTATTTGCAATGGGTACAAAGACGGCGCGTTTATTCGCATGGCGCTGATGGGGATCAAGCTTGGCAAGAAGGTGATTCTTGTGGTCGAAAAGCTTGAGGAACTCCGCCAGATTCTTGGCATTTCGAAGCAAATAGGGGTGGAGCCTTTGATTGGGATTCGGGTTCGGCTGATGTGCAGAGGCGGCGGCAAATGGGTTGAAAGCGGGGGTGAAAACGCCAAGTTCGGCCTCACAACCTCCGAGATACTGGCGGCGGCCGAGATGCTGCGGTCCGAGAACCTTTCCCATTGCCTCAAACTCCTGCATTTTCACATCGGCTCGCAGGTTCCTGACATCCTCGCGATCAAGAAGGCCGTCCAGGAGGCGAGCCGCTTTTATGCCAAGCTTGTGACGATGGGGTTTCCGATTCAGTACCTTGATGTTGGGGGCGGCCTTGGGGTTGACTACGACGGCAGCAGATCAGCGTTTGACAGTTCCACCAATTACACCCTTCAGGAATACACCAACGACATCGTCTATTACATCGCCGATGTGTGCAACGCAGAGAAAGTGCCGCACCCGGACATCATCAGTGAGAGCGGCCGGGCCATTGTTGCGCATCACAGCGTGTTGATTGTCGAGGCTTTCGGTGCGATCGCCAAACAACGCAAGTGGGAGCACCTCAGTTACGGGAACGACGAGCACCCGCTTGTCCGCGAGTTGCTCGACATAAAGCGGAATCTGCCCCGGCTCAACAAACTCGAAGCCTACCACGACGCTCTCGAACGCAAGGAAGACGCGTACAACATGTTCACTCTCGGTTTGCTCGATTTGGTCTCAAAGGCAAAGATCGAAAACCTGTACTGGGAGATCAGCGAAGAAGTTGTTCGCAGCTTCAAAGAACAGAGTTATGTGCCGGAGGAGATTCGGCGGCTCGAAGACAGCCTCGGTGACCAATACATTTGCAATTTCTCGGTCTTTCAATCGCTGCTGGATCACTGGGCATTGGGTCAGTTGTTTCCGATCATGCCAGTCAGCCGCCTCAACGAACGCCCGACTCGCGAAGCAACATTGGTCGATATCACCTGCGATTCCGATGGCCAAATCAGCAAATTCATCGACCTGTGCGATCCGCGCGACACCATACCCCTGCACGCTTTGAATTGGAACGGCAACGGCGCAATCGAACCGTATTATCTCGGGTTCTTTCTCATGGGCGCATATCAGGATATCATGGGCGACCTTCACAACCTTTTTGGCCGCGTGAACGAAGTGCACGTGTTCCTCGACCCCGACGAGCCCTGCGGCTACTATGTGGAAGAAATCATCGAAGGCACCACAATCGTTCAATCGCTGGATGCTGTTCAATATGACGACAATGAGCTCAAGCGCCTGATGAAAGCGCAGGTTGACGAGGCGATTAAGACTGACAGACTGAAGCCCTCTGAAGCGATGCGGTTGTTGGACGAATACGAGCGGGGACTGACCGATTACACGTACCTCGGCATTCAGTAGGTCAGGGATCGAGAGCCACAACCAAATGATCTATGCAACAAGGCCTTGCTACCAGCCCGGAACACCACAGCCAATCATGCGCCACGATGCTCTCGTCTGATCATGCCGCAGCAAACCGCGTCAGCAAATTCCGCCAAAGCAGTTTGCCGGCAAGGCCCCACAGACCCACGGGAGTGAACAGCACAAGGTCCCAAGGTCAATGAGCGACCAGGCGCCACCGGCACAATTGATGTTTTCACTGGGCAGGCTTGTCAGGGGCCTGTCGGCACTGTTCTGGGGAATGCCCGTTGCGCTGGTTGTCTGTGTCCAGACGGCCAGGACAGGATTCTTTGAGCCTTTCGGAATACTGCCGCCGATGGTGGTCACTGGCGTGCTGTATTACGCTGTTGCTCAGCTCGGGTATTTTCGCCAAAACGAACGTGTATGGCGTGCTGCCCTCGAGCGGACGAAAACTGCGGCTTTGATCAGCCTTGGGCTTTCACCTTTTCTTTATTGGTGGAAAGTGATGCCAGAGGTTCCCCATTACAGGATCGCAACATTTTTGATGGCGCTGTCGGGTTTCGCTTTTCTACTGTTGCTCAATCATGCTCTTCAGCGTTTGGTTGCGATGTTGCCCGACGAAACGCTGCGGATTGAGGCCAAACTGTTCACGACGCTCAACATCTGGCTGCTGGCAGCGTTGGCTCTTTTCAGCGCAGGTTGGATAATGCTTGCCTACACATATCGCGCGTTTTACCTGCCGGCCCAGCTTCTTGCGACTCTTTCGCGGGCGTGGATTTTTCTGTTGCTGTTGCTGCTGCTTCTGCCGTTGGCGTTGACAATGACGCTCATCTGGAGGATCAAAGAACTGATTCTTTCCAGTGTTTTTTCAGTGAAGAGCTGACCTGTTTGACATGGCGGAGGTCACGCTTTTGCGGGCGCGGTGCCGGGATCGGGCCGCAGCTTTAATCGCTTCGCAACATCATCAAGCAGCACGCCGGTCAGCCTCTGCAAATCTCGCTGTTCCCTCCAAACCCAAAGGACGAAAGCCGGCATCAACACCAGTGACGTCCACAGCCAGTGATCTCCTTTGGTGGCCAGAGCGACAAGAACGACCGTCAAAGCGCATATGCAGAAGCCAGCGACGTTGGCCGCCAGCGTCGTTCTGGGACGCAGCCGACAGCGAATTGACTGGCCGCCGCCCGGCCAGTATTCGCTGGCTGTGACCAGATGAAGTCTTGACCATGGCCCGCCATAGACCTCGATGTCGAAATCGCTCCAACCAGTGTCGGTTCTTGCGGTGAAACCTTCACGGCTCAGGCGATACAGGACCGCGTCGAGGAATTCCTGGCGCAAGAACCCGGGCGGGGCGATGTATGCAAGTTCTCTGGGAATCCGGTGTTGTTGCTTTCTGCTGATTGACTCGAGGGTTTCAAGTTCGCCGAGCTTCGTTCGCCGGAGCAACAGCCGGCCTCTGTACCGCGCCCAACCCCGCACAATTGGGTGCAAAGCAAACAGCAGAGCCACAAGGGGCCTTGACCATAACCGTTTCTTTTGCCGCGGGATTGGAGTTTGAGCGGCGGCCGCAATGCAAACTCCTGTTGACAAGGCAACACTGGCAAGAGCAAGCGGGACCACCCAACTGAATACCAGCGACAAAAGCAACAAGGGCACCGTGACGAATGCGTGGTACTCGATGCTGGTCAGCAACATCACCGCCAGCGAATTAGGCGCCGGATAGAGGCGTTGGAACAGGGCTGCTCCATATCTTCCGCGGTAGATGACGGGATGTCTTGTTGTGATTCCGACATTGCCGGTGCCATAGATTTGGCCGCGCCAGATGCTATGACCGAACGGGCCAAATTTTTCCGGGTGTTTGTGGTCAAGGAGCGCTTCTGCTTCGCCGTACCCGCGTTGCTGTTTGAGGTAATCCGAGACGGTCGATCGGCGGTAGTGCCAGACGAACGCGCCAGGGCTAAACCCGAGCTGGAATCCGTGTTCCTGTAATCGCCAGCAGATGTCCACATCGTCGCCCGCCCTTTGGAATATCGGGTCGAAACACCCGACTTCTACGAGTGCCGACTTCCAAAACGCCATATTGCACCCCGGGATGTGCTCGGCGATTCTGTCGGTGAGCATGACGTGCGTTGGGACGCCCGGGGAAGCTTGAACAACTGCTGCCAGTGCGGAGTCGTCGGGTGGCAGAAGATTGTGTCCGCCCACGCCTGCATATCTGTTCTCAACAAGCGTGCCCGCCAGATAATGAAGCCAATCCTCGTCCACGCGGCAATCGGCATCGGTGAACGCCACAATTTCTCCGGTGGCAGCCGCGATACCTGTGTTGCGGGCGACGGAGAGTCCCTGGTTTGTTGGGTGCCGGATATAGCGTACGTTCCTGTGCCGGGCTGCGATATTGCCTGTGGCGTCCGTGGAAC
The DNA here is from genome assembly GCA_029907285.1 of Verrucomicrobiota bacterium. Taxonomy (GTDB): domain Bacteria; phylum Verrucomicrobiota; class Verrucomicrobiia; order Limisphaerales; family J093; genus JAAYVR01. Next base: position 4,691 of record JARYMD010000096.1, read on the forward strand.
CGTCGTCCACCAATATGACCTCGTAATCCGGGTAATTCAGGTTTGCGAGTGAACCGAGGCATGCGGGCAATGTTTTTGCTGCGTTATAAGCCGCAACGATCACTGACACCTTTGGTTGTCGGTGATGGATGAAACAGGGCGCTGCCCTGAAGACTTCTTGCACGGCGAAAAACGCGGGTTTCGGCTGCCGGTCCCTGGTTGTGAGGCCAAACTCCCAGTCTTCGACAGACCGCCCGTCTTTGTGCCATGAGTCTGTAAACCTGAAAACCACCACCCCCGCAGTGGCCCTGGTGAAAGCAAGCAGCGTCAGGTTCCTCAAAATGTCTGCCTGCCTCTGTTGCCCCTCGCGCAATGAATCAACTCCCACCTCGCCAATCACCAGAGGTTTGACGTCGGCCAACATGTGCAGCCGCGCAAGATAGTTGTCAAAGGCCGCGCCATCGTGGAGATACACATTGAAACACACGAAATCAACCTCGGTCGGGGCCAGAAACTCCGTTGTCGGAAAATTACCGAATGTGCAAAGGCACTGGGGCGCAACTTCCTTGACCGCCCTGACCAGCCGATCAACATGGTCTGCCATGGCCGCGGCCCCGGACCATCGGACAATGTCGGGCGGGAACTCGTTCGCGACGGACAGCGCAAACACCGCCGGATGATGTCCGCATTCAATTGCTGCCTTGCGGACAGCTTCAATCGATTGCCGCGTGAGTTCCGGCCGATCCAAGAAGCACACCGTTTGGTTCCATGGCACGTCTATCAGCAGCCGCAGTTGATGTTCGGCCGCAAGGTCCATAAACCATTTCGGTGGCACGAAATAAACACGAAGAAGATTCGCACCCAATTCGCGTATCAGAGAAAAGTCGCGCAATACTTCGTTCTTCTCGCCAACAGGCTCGCCTTTGCTGTTCGGGGCGAACGGCCCGTAAGCCACCCCACGCAAATGAAACTTGTTCCGGTCGGCCCGAAAGAACCGGCCATCTACTCTTATTCGTTTTTCAAGCGACTCGTTTTCCGACATTGATGAGTTAGACGTCGGCGTGCACAAGCATCATCAGAGCTTAATTGAACTGGGCGAACAACCTCTCAGCCCGGAAATCGCACCGGCCAGCCCGCCAGATACATCCCTGCTTTCAGTACGGTGCGGCTCCCGGGCCGGAGGGGTCCGCCTCAGACCGACCGGACATGCGGCGCCATAACACGCGGATTGAAGCGCGGCAGATTGGCGTCACTGTTCCTGCACCGATTCGGCAAGCGCCGCCTTGTAAGCGTCGAAAGCCCTCGTTCCGAAACACACAAGCCGGATTTCACCAAACTCAGGGTGCTTGCGCAAGAAACTGAGGCATTCGCGCACGGCGATTCGCGCCGCGCGCTCCAGCGGGAAGCCGTATGCCCCGGTACTGATGGCGGGGAAAGCGATGGTCTTGAGACCGTGTTGAATGGCGAGTCCGAGGCTGTTTCTATAACAATTTGCGAGCAATTCGTCCTCGCCGCGGTCACCCCCGTGCCACACCGGGCCGACAGTGTGGATAACCCATTTTGCCGGCAGACGATATCCGCGGGTTAATCTGGCCTGGCCGGTTGGGCAGCCGCCGATCGTTCGGCATTCGGCGAGCAACTCGGGACCGGCAGCGCGGTGAATCGCGCCGTCAACTCCACCGCCGCCGAGGAGCGTGGTGTTTGCTGCGTTAACAATCGCATCAACGTTTTGACGGGTAATATCTCCTTCAATGACCTGCAATCGTTCCAGGTGACGATTTGTTTCTTTCATGGCATGGTGATTGTCCGGTTGCAAGATTGCTACTGACGCGCTCGCTGCTGCAAGTCCAACCCGGAAATCTCATCGGCCGACAGCCCCAGCCGGGAAATCTCACCGGAATGAAGCTTTGCGTGTCATGGTCTGGCCGGGCGGCGGGATTTCCGGGCTGGAGACTCGCATTGACGAATAGAGTGCCAGGCACACTGTTTTCGGTTTCGCGCCAAGGGCGGCGCTGATTTGAGCGTTGACTGTTGGACGTTGAGCGCTATCGACAAACCCAACATCTTCTGCAAACCGATTGGGAATGTTCGACGTGCAACCTGCAGCGCACAACTTTCAAAGGGAGGCAATGAAAAGGCGCATTGTTTGTGAATGCTGGTATGCTGCCACGCTCATGACAAAAGCGCGGTCTTGCTGTGGCAAACAACTCGGTGATTGCGGATGTGATCGCCGCTTGAGCATAATCTGCGCATGGCAATTGTACGGCGACAGTACCCGTTTCATTTGATTGAGCCCAAATGGCAAAAGCACTGGGCGGAAGAAGGGACGTTTCGTGCGTGGAACCCGGGAGAGACCCTGCCTGAAGGGCATCCGTTTGCGGTGCGGCACGGTCTTGGCGGGCGGAAGGCGGCTGCCGATGATCTGCCACCCAAGTACTATGTATTGGACATGTTTCCGTATCCGTCTGGCGCAGGGTTGCATGTGGGGCATCCGGAGGGATACACGGCAACGGATATTGTGGCGCGGTATCGGCGCGCGCAGGGGTACAACGTGCTGCATCCGATGGGCTGGGATGCATTTGGGCTGCCGGCGGAGCAGTTTGCGATCAAGTCAGGCCAGCATCCGAGCGTGGCGACGCTTCAGAATATCGCGAATTTTCGGCGGCAAATTCAGGCGTTGGGGTTCAGCTACGATTGGAACAGGGAAGTCAACACCACGGACCCGGCCTATTATCGGTGGACGCAGTGGATATTCCTGCAGCTTTACGGCAGCTATTTCGATCCCGAGTGGAAGAAGGCGGTGCCGGTTGCCTTGTTGGAGGATGCGCTTTCCGATGATCCGGCGCGCAAGAACGAGTGGAAAGACAACAAGTTTCTTGTCCGGGTGCATTCCGAATGGAAGCAGAATGTTCCGCCCGAGCAGCGGGAGGAGTACAGGCGTGACTTTGTTGACAAGATGCGCCTTGCGTATGTGTCGGAGATGCCTGTCTGGTGGTGTCCGGAGCTGGGAACCGTTCTTGCAAACGAAGAGGTCATAGACGGGCGCAGCGAAGTTGGAGGGTTTCCGGTCGAACGCCGTCCGATGCGGCAATGGATGCTGAGGATTACGGCGTATGCTGACAGGTTGCTGGAAGACCTTGAGTTGCTGGACTGGAGTGAGTCTTTGAAGGAAATGCAGCGGAATTGGATCGGCCGCAGCGAGGGTGCGGAAGTGGATTTTCGTATTGCGCCCGAGGATTGCGGGTCTGATTCGGACGGCGAGGTGATAAGGGTATTCACCACGCGCCCGGACACGTTGTTTGGAGCGACGTATATGGTGTTGGCGCCGGAGCATCGATTGGTCAGCAAACTCACCAAACCCGCGCAGAAAGCGGCTGTTGAAGCCTACCGAGAATCTGTTGCAAAGAAGTCCGACCTGGAACGTACCGAGCTGTCGCAGGAGAAGACAGGTGTGTTCATTGGCTCGTACGCGATTAATCCGGTGACCGGGAAACGGATTCCGATTTGGATAGCTGACTACGTGTTGATCAGCTATGGGACAGGGGCGATCATGGCCGTGCCCGCGCACGACACGCGCGATCTTGAGTTTGCCGAAAAGTTTGGGCTGCCCGTGGTTCAGGTTGTGCAGCCGCCCGAAGGCGCCGATTGGCGCGGGTTTGTCGATGACGGGATTTCAGTGAACTCGGCAAACGACGAGATTTCGCTGAACGGGCTGCCCACTCCGGAGGCGAAGAAGCGGATTGTGGAATGGCTGGAGTCCAAAGGCCTTGGAAAACGAGCGGTCAACTACAAGCTGCGCGACTGGCTGTTCAGCCGGCAAAGATACTGGGGCGAGCCTTTCCCGATTGTCTGGAGGCGCGACGCAAAAGGCCGTCTGCGGCACGAAGCGTTGCCGGAAAACGAGCTGCCGGTCCAACCACCGCAGCTTGACAACTACAAGCCCACGCCCGATGGACAACCGCCGCTTGCGCGAGCGACCGAGTGGGTCAATCGCCCGGACGGGTCCATCAGGGAGACAAACACGATGCCGCAATGGGCGGGGAGCTGTTGGTATTACCTGCGTTATCTGGACGCCTCAAATGATGCATCATTCTGCGGCCGGGAAGCCGAGGCTTACTGGATGTTGCGGCCGGGGAACAGCGGCGCGGCGTCAAGGATTGGCGGCGTTGACCTGTACGTTGGCGGGACGGAGCACGCGGTGTTGCACCTCCTTTATGCGCGATTTTGGCACAAGGTGCTCTTTGATTTGGGACATGTTTCGACGCCTGAACCGTTCCAGAAGCTCGTGAACCAGGGGTTGATTCTCGGCGAGACCGAATACACCCTGTTTGCCGGGCCTGACGGCAGCATGTGCAGCGCCGCTGATTTGGTGGATATCGGCGAAGAAGCGACGCCAACGGGCCCGAAAATGTGCGGAGTCCACCGGCTGACCGGCGAAAAATGCTACGGTCGGCGCATCACCGAAGATGAAGTGGAAAAACGAGGGGATGGGTTCGTGTTGAAATCCGATCCGAGCATTCGGGTCGATGCGCGAAGCTTCAAGATGTCAAAATCGCGTGGGAACGTTGTCACCCCGGACAATGTCCTTGCCGAGTACGGCGCGGACGCGTTTCGGTTGTATGAGATGTTTCTGGGCCCGCTGGAGGCTGTGAAACCATGGAGCACCCGGGGAGTCGAGGGCGTGTACCGTTTCCTTGGAAGGGTTTGGCGCCTGTTCATCGATCCCGAAAGCGAAAAAGATTTTGAACAGAGATGCGCGGTCGAGCCTGATCGGGCGGCTGCATTTCTCGGCGACCTGCGTTTGAGCGGAAACATCCGTGACGTTGCGCCGACACGGGACCAGCTAAAGGCATTGCACACATGCATACGGAAGGTCACCGAGGACATTGAAGCCATGCGATTCAACACAGCCATATCGGCATTGATGATTTTTCTGAACGAAGCCTCGGCGTGGGAAGTCAAACCTTTGTCGGTAATGCGGGTTTTTTTGCAACTTTTGGCGCCGTTCGCACCTCATATAGCGGAGGAATTGTGGGCAAAACTCGGTGAATTGAACCGCGGCGAGCAGCCTGCGTTGAGTTACACGCCATGGCCGAAGTTTGATCCTGCGCTGCTGGTTGAGGAAACGGTCGAGCTGCCTGTCCAGGTCAACGGGCGCGTGCGCGACAGAATAGTGGTGCCGACGAGCGCTTCTGAGGGCGAGGTGCGTGAGGCTGCCTTGCGCGCGCCGAAGATTGCGCCGTTTGTGTCGGGCAAGACCGTAAAAAAAGTCGTGGTTGTGCGTGGGCGTTTGGTGAACATTGCAGTTGGATGAGAGTTGGCCGATACTTTCAGTGATGTTTCGACTGACGCAACGGGAACAAAGAGTGCTTTGTTTGGTGATTGGGCTTTTGCTTGTGGGTTGGGCCGTGAAAGCCTGGCGCACGGCACATGAACCGCACGGAGAATTTCCAGTCCAGGTTAAAGAGTGATTCTATGCGTATGGGGAAAGAAGGTTTTGACGAGGTTGTTGATCAGATTGTGGAGAAAGACAAACGATTTCACCGCGACGCCTACGTTTTTGTTACGCAGGCTGTTGAGTTCACGCAAAAGGCTATCGGCAAAGCCAACAAGGGCCGAATCAGGCATATTTCGGGCCAGGAATTGCTCGCGGGGATCAAGACCTACGCGCTGGACCGATACGGGCCCATGGCGATCACGCTTTTTGATGAGTGGGGCGTGAAACGTTGCGAAGATTTCGGCGAAATCGTATTCAACCTTGTGGATCACGGTTTGTTGAAAAAAACCGAGACAGACAGCCGTGCGGATTTCCAGGGCGGCTACGACTTCTACGAGGCTTTCCGAAAGCCTTTCCTTCCAAAGAACCGGCAAGGAACCGAAACAGAAAAGAAAAGCTCGACCTCGGCTTGAGCTTTCTGGTGGCGGACCGGCATATTCCTTGATCTCCTGAAGACACCCGCTCCGCAGATCGCTCAGGGTATATGACTATATTGTAGAATCGTTCATATTCGGGAAGATTTTCAGGCAGCGAGTTTGGTCAGTTTTTCCGTATCAGTTTCCGTCGCCGTCAAAGGCGGTGATTGGGGTGTAGCCATTATAGACGCTGGATGCGGAGAGCATTCCGGCTGTGACGGCGACTTTGTTGGTGGTCTGTGCCAGCGCGCCTGCCAGGGGCAGTGTCAACGCGAGGGCGGTGAGGATGGAATGTTTGGTGTCCATTGCATTTGGTTGTGGGCCTTGGGATTGCGTTTGGGATTGCGTTTGGGATTGCGTTTGACTCGTTTCCTGTGCGTTATTCGATTTGCCGCAGCCGGAAGAACTTCTGCGGCTCGGCTCCGATTGGGAAATTGGTTGTCAACACGCCGCCGGTTCCGGCGACCGGCAGGCCCTCGGGTAGCCACGCTGCCGGTGGCAGGTTGGTGGCTGACTGGAGTTGGTGCCAAGTGCCTGGTTGCGACGGCCAACTGAGCAGCAGTTGCTCCCCCACACGGACGAGCGTAAGGCTTGGGCTGGGGGCTGGAGGACAAACGCCATTGCTGCCGGCGGCGTAGATCGCGGCGATTTCATTCGCGCCCAACGCGCGATCGAAGAGCATGACCTCGTCGAGTTGTCCCAGCCACCACGCACTGCCTGGACGGTGGCCAATGGTCAGGCCGTTCGCGTTGAGTGTCGTGTTCAAGTCCACTGCGCGTAAGCCATCTGGTTGCCCGTTCAAGTAAAGGGTTACGGTCGCGCCGTCGTACGTCACCGCGGCGTGATACCAAGTGTCCGGCGCCAGCGGGGTGTTCCCGGCGACGTCCCGATTGTAGCCGAAGAAGTACAGCCTGCCCGGGGCGTTGAGGGACGTTATCAGGCCAAACATCTGGCCGTTGGCATCCGAGCCGTACTGGAACAGCGCGGACTCGGTGGAGGAAGAGAGATTTTGGGACGTCTTGAACCACAGGACGAGCGTGCGCGGTGCGTTACCCAGCGGCAGGCCCGCAGGCGCCGCCACTTTTGCAAACGCACTGTTCCCGTCCAGATCGAACGCTTGGGCCACCATGCCGTTTGCGTATCCAAGTCCGCCCATTGCTGCGGCGTCGTTTGGTCCTACGATGTCCTCAGGGTTGCCGTTCCCGGGCCACCAACTCACCAGACCCGCAGGCTGGGGCAGGCAGTTCGGCGGCGCGATGCGCCAGATCAGGTCGTTGTTGAAATCGCTGGCATAGAGCGCCCCATCCGGGCCAAAGGCCATGCTGTAAGGAGTGCCAAAGCCCGTGCCCCACTTGGTTGGCGCGCCGTTGAGGTCCAGCGAAAGGAGGTCGCCGTTCGTGTTCACGCAGAAGACGCCCGTGCCCCAAAACCG
>JARYMD010000097.1 GCA_029907285.1 Verrucomicrobiota bacterium
CGATGCTGCAGGCCGCAGTTACCGGCTTGTCTGCGTAGCCGGCGCGTGGCAGATCGTGGTTCAACCCGAGTTTGCTCCGTGGCTTCGCGCATTGACGGGTGAACGCGGCCGGCCAAGCCGCCTTTCACTGCCGGCGCTTGAGACGCTCGCCATCATTGCCTACCGCCAGCCCGTCACAAGGGCCGAGATCGAGGAAATCCGCGGCGTTTCCGTGGACGGGGTGATGCAGACACTGCTTGAACGCGAGCTGATCGAGCCGGCGGGCAAGGCGGACGTTCCGGGCCGCCCCACAATGTACGTGACCACAAGAGCGTTTCTCGAACATTTCGGTTTGCCTGATTTGAACCATTTGCCCGATGCCGAGGAGCTCAGACGAGTCCCGGTTGAACGCCCCGCCGGCCTTGTAACTGTCGAGCCCGGCCTTGCCACAGCTCCACCGGATCAACTCACCACCCAAACCGCCCCGGAACAACAGCCGGAATCGGACGAGGCCGGACAACCAAACCCAGCGCAGACGGTTGCGTCCGCCTCCGCTACCTCAGATTCCACCGGGTTGCATCCAAACGATGCACACGGATTCGACACTGAACAGTCGGAGCCCGCCGCACGCAAACCGGAAGACGCTTTCCCCGAAGAGGACCAATCATGAACCTGCAGCAGCATCGAAAAGCAATCGATCAACTGGACGCACAAATCATCCGGTTGTTGAACCGCCGGACCGAGCATGTGCTCCAAATCGGCAGACTGAAACAGAAAGGCGGGCGCGAGGTTTACTCGCCGCAGCGCGAACAGGCCGTTCTCGAGCGCATATGCCGGCTTAACAAGGGGCCGTTGAGCGCGGATGCCATCCGCGCCGTGTACCGCGAAATCATGTCAACCGCCCTTGCGGTGGAAAAGCCGATGACCATTGCGTACCTTGGCCCCGAGGCGACTTTCACCCATCAGGCGGCGATGAAACGGTTCGGCGTCAGCTTGAATTATGTCCCGCTCAAAACCATTGCCGAGGTGTTTCACGAAGTGTCAAAACGCAGAGCCGACTTCGGTGTAGTGCCAATCGAAAACTCGACCGAAGGCGTTGTAACGCACACGCTGGACATGTTCGTTGACAGCGACCTCAAAATTGTCGCCCAGATTGTCCTGCCGGTGCAGCATTGTCTGTTGAGCCGCACCAAGCGCCAACGGATTCGCCGATTATACGTGCACCCGCAAACACTTGCACAGTGCCGCAATTACATACAAAGAAACTTCGCTGACGCAGAAATAATAGAAACTTCCTCAAACGCGCGATCGGCCGAACTCGCTTCCGGTGACCGACAGTCGGGCGCAATCGCCGGCCTTCTCGCCGCCGAAAAATACAACCTCCCCGTCATCGAACACGACGTCCAGGACAGCCCCGGCAACGCAACAAGGTTCCTCGTCCTCGGACGCGAATGCGGGCCGCCCTCGGGCAACGACCGCACCAGCATCATGTTTTGCATCTCAGACAGAGTCGGCGCGCTTTACAGTGCCCTTGCGCCTTTGAGGCGATACCACATCAACATGACCAAAATCGAATCCCGCCCCAGCAGAAGAAAAGTGTGGGAGTATTACTTTTTCGTTGATATCGACGGACACGCCCAGGAACGGCGCGTGTCACGTGCTCTTGCCCAGCTCGCGCAGCAGTGTGTGTTCGTAAAAGTGCTGGGCTCGTATCCAAACTCGGATTGACCCGGGTCCTTGTGCCAACCACCGTCGTCCATATGAAAACAAAAATGCTAATACTCGCCGCAACAATTGTGTCAGCGGCCATTGTCATGCCAACTACGATGAACCAGGAATTCACCCCGGATCCAAATCAGGAAATCCGCAGTCTCACCAAGACCGTCACGCGCACCGTCAGCCTGAATTACCTGTTGTTTGTTCCTCAGGCTGCAAAATCCGACCCGAGCAGGAAATGGCCGCTGATGCTTTTCCTGCACGGCGCGGGCGAGCGCGGCACGAACCTCTGGCTGGTCACAAAACACGGGCCGCCAAAAATCGTGCGCGAGAAATCCGATTTCCCTTTCATCCTCGTTTCACCCCAGTGCCCGCAAGGCGAAACATGGTCGGCAGACAGCCTGATCGCTCTGTTGGATGATGTGATTGAACGATTGCCCGTGGACAAATCGCGTGTTTACCTGACCGGCCTCAGCATGGGTGGCTACGGCACATGGAACCTCGCCACATGGCACCCGGAACGTTTCGCGGCAGTTGTGCCCATTTGCGGCGGCGGCGACCCGGTGCGGGTCGTTCTTGCCGATGGCCGCCGCGCTGCCGCACTGAAGTCACTTGCTGTCTGGGCATTCCACGGCGCCAAAGACCCCGTCGTGAGCATCGATGAATCCCGCCGCATGGTCGAGGCGTTCAAACGAATCGGCTGCCAGGAGATCGAGCTGACTGTTTATCCCGAGGCCGGCCATGACTCGTGGACAGAAACGTACAACAATCCAAAGCTTTACGAATGGCTGCTGAAGCACAAGCGATAACCTCGCGGTGCAACAGCACACGCCCGGTGTTGGCCTGAGATGGAGCCGAGAAAAACCACTACAATTGACCGTGCCATGGCGGAGGTCTGCCGGATTTGCCCGGTTTGTCGCCAGGCCAGAAAAAACCAAGCCGGTTTTGCCAACAAGCTCGTGAAAATAGTTGAGGCAAGGCTTTGTTTGTTCTGCCGGGCCTACGAGCGTGTTTACGGGAAGAAGGCTCACGAGCCCTGATCAACCCGACGCACGGCACGGCCTTGTTCCGCGAAGCCTGTTGTGGAATCGCAAGGCAGGGTGCGCGGTTCACGCGAGCCCGAATCAGGGTGCCGTGGCCGACTCAGCTTTCTGCTTGTGGAAACGGGCTTGAAGACGCACACTGCTGTTGTTGGCGGGCTGGTCTCCGAGCCAACTGATGGCTGCATGGCACTGACAAAACCGAATATCGCGCAATGCTCGCGTGTTGCTGCGGATTCCATCGGCATATGGAGTCGGCGGTGAACAACGGGTGTTGTCCGGAGCATGGCGCTCCGGGTGGCAGCAATTGCCGGGCCGTTGGTCCGCACAAGGTGCCGGGGGATTCTCCTCTGGCCTGGTTCGCGGGCATGGTCGGCCATTGCAAGGCGCACGCGCTGGCAGCGCGCGCAGCGGGCCGCCCGATTGTCGGCATCATGTGCGAGTACGCGCCGCGGGAACTGATCTTCGCTGCGGGTGCGGTTCCTGTTTGTCTTTGTGGCGGTGATCCGGACACGATCCCCTCGGCCGAGGCGCATCTTCCAACAAACTTGTGCTCTCTGATCAAGTCCACCTACGGGTATCTTGTTGAGAAGGCGAACCCGTTTCTTGAGATGGCCGATCTTGTGGTCGCGGAAACAACATGCGACGGCAAGAAGAAGATGTTCGAGCTGATGGCTGAAGCGCGGGCCACATACGTTCTCGCGCTGCCGCATCGTGAAGATGATCCGGACGGGTTGCGGAGCTGGGTGGAAGAACTGCGTCGTTTCAAAGTCTTTCTGGAAAACCGGTATGGCGTGGCGATCACGCCTGAGCGACTGCGTGAGGCGATCGAGCTGATGAATCGCGAACGCCGCTTGCGCCGCGAGTTGGCAGAGTTGATGAAGATGGAAGACCCGCCGTTGACAGGCCGCCAGTTGCTCGATTTCAAAAGCATCATATCCGGTCTGCCCGATGACCTCGATCAATACGAGCGGGCGTTGGCGCTCTGGAGGCCACGCGAACGCTCCGGGTCCGCAACGCATGATGCCCGGGGACAATCGCCCGAATGTGCCACCGCCCGGCAACAACCGGTTCGTGTGCTGCTGACCGGCGTGCCACTGGTTCACGGAGCGGAACGGGTGATCGAGATCATCGAAGCCAACGGCGGACTGGTGGTGTGTCAGGAGAATTGCACCGGGCTGAAGCCAATTCTTGAGGATGTGCGAGCTGACGCGCCGGACCTCATCCGCGCACTTGGCGAGAAGTATTATCATTTGTCCTGCTCGGTAAGAACGCCGAACCGGAAGCGGCTGGCGTTGCTGGCGCAACTGGCCACTGAGTACAGAGCCGAATGTGTCATTGAGCTGATTTGGCATGCGTGCCTGACCTACGCGATCGAGTCTTTCCACGTCAGGCGTTTGGTCGAGAACGAACTCGGCCTCCCCTATTTGAAAATCGAGACAGATTACTCGCCTGCCGACTCGGCCCGCATTGCCACACGAGTGGCGGCGCTGGTTGAGACGGTTCGTGCCCGAACAGCCGCACAGCACAAGTGGCTCTCGGGTGTGGGTTGAGTGGACAACAGGAACAGGAAAACAAACGCTGGAATTGAGAACCGTGCGCCATGAAAAAGAACTCCGCGATCCGCCTGAACGACGTGCAAAATGTCTATTCTGGCCCTGAAGGCCGCCTGTGGGAATTGCTCATGGGCGAGCAAATCCACATCGGCGGCTTTCGCTCTTCGATGGACCTTGCGGACTCGGCGCGCATTGGCAGGGGCCAACGCGGGGTTGATTTGTGCTGTGCGTCGGGCGCCGGAATGAGGTTCCTGGTGCGATTCCGCGGTGTGGAACAGATGACTGGCGTTGATGCGACACACGCCATGGTTGAACTCGGGCGGCGCCGCTGCGTGGAAGAGGGAGTTGCAGATCGGATTACGTTTGTGGAGGGCGATGTGTGTGATACCGGTCTTCCGAGTGGCTCGGTTGACTTTGTGTGGGGCGAGGACGCCTGGTGTTATGTGGAGAACAAATCGAAGCTCGTCGCCGAAGCAGTGCGGCTGGTGCGACGCGGCGGCACGATCGCGTTTACCGACTGGATGGAAGGTGCGATCGGCCTGAGCGAGTCCGAAGCGAACAGGTACATGTCGTTCATGAAGTTCCCCAGCGTGTTCACGGCTGCGGAGTATGAGGATTTGCTCAGGGCAAACGGCTGCAGCATCGTCCAGTGCCGGGACACAGGCCGGTTCCCGGATCACGTGCGGCTGTACCTTGACATGATTGAGAAGCAGCTCTCTTACGACGCGCTGAAGATCATCGGGTTCGACCAGAACGCCGCTGCCGGTTTGATAGGCGAGATGCGTTTTCTGGAGTCGCTGGCTGCGGACGGAAAAATCGTCCAGGGCCTGATCGTTGCTCAAAGGCCATAATTGCGGCCGCGGCGGGTCGCCTGCGCAAATGGAAGTTTATCTTGCCAGCCCGTGGATTCCGCGAGAGTTGGTGGAGGTTCATGGCCTGGTGCCGCGCGGGCTGTTCTGCGCCCCAGCGTTCGGCACGGCGACCCCGCGCATGGCGGAGGGTGTCTGTTCTTTTGCGCAGCAGAGCCTTGAATTGGCGCGCACGCATTGTGGCCAGGACAACGCCGTTGTGTTTGGGAGTTCGTGTGACCAGATGCGCCGTGGTTTCGACCTTGTGGGGGAGCCGCAGAAGACGAATGTTTTTCTCTTTAATTTGCCCGCGACCTGGCAGTCAGATGCAGCGCAGCATTTGTTCCGGGCGGAGTTCGAACGGTTCACGCGGTTCCTGGAACGGCTTGGGGGCCGTCGGCAGGCCGATGAATCTGCCGCCACCATAATCGACGGTGCTCGAGACGCGCGAGCGAAGTTGCGGTCGTTGTGGAACAAACTCCGTGCGCGTGGATTTGCAGAGTGCATTGCCAGATTCCACTGGGACGGACGCGCAATTGTCGAGCCGGCATCGGACGCGAACGCGGATGCGGGCGTTCCCGTGGCCGTAGTGGGAGGCCCTTTGACACAGGCGCAATTGGTAATTCTAGATGCCATCGAATCGGCCGGTGGACGAGTCGCGCTCAACGCCACCGAAACCGGCGAACGGAGTCTTGGATTGGAAACGCCGTTTCCGGGCCGGGCCGCAGGCAGCACCGGCGGTCTGGCGCGGTTCTTTTTCTCGCGGATTATTGACGTGTGGCAGCGGCCAAACACGCGGCTCTATGCCTGGCTGCGCGAGCGCATCGAGGAGAGGAACGTGCGCGGGATTGTGCTGTGGCATCATGTCGGGTGCGATCTCTGGCGGGCCGAGGCCGCTTCGCTGAGAGAGGCATTCGGTCTCCCCATCCTGACGCTGGATTCCGAACAAGCGCACTCCGACCGACCGCGGCTTGCACATCGCATCGCAGCGTTCATGGAGATACTCAAGTGAAGCACTGCCTGCTCAAACCGTTGAGTCTCGACGCATGGGACGACAGGTACCGTGAGCTTGTTCAGTCCGGGCTCATCGATCCGTTCTATGGCGGGCCGTTGAGCCGACACGTCACAGCGAGTGGCGACCACCGGCTCGAGCGTTTGCGGTTCGATAGTTCACCCGCTGCGCTCCGCCTTTGGAACTTCCTGCTGACCGAAAATGAGAGACTGCGACAGGCCCGGGCGGCTGGCGACCGACTGGTCGGTGCGATGAAAGACCTTGGCACCGTGCCGGTCATGGCCTTCGCCCTCAAAGGACTGCGCGCGTTCTACCCGGACGGCACATGGTGGACGCCTTGTTTGATGGAAGAAACCGATTGTCTGTTGCCCAAGGCCGAGGCACTGGGCATTGACGCGTCGTTTTGCCCTGTCCGCGCAATGCTCGCCGCGTTTCAGGACGGCGGCCATTTTCCGCGTCCGGACTTTTTGATCTGCAGCGCGGGGGCCGTCTGCGACGATTTCAGCGCCATTGCACAGAGACTGGAGAAACTTGGTTTCCCGGTTTTGTGGTGGGAAATACCCAGACGGCGCGCCCCCGAACCCGGCGAAACACATTCCGTTTTGCCGGGAGGGATGGTGACCGCGCGCGAGCTTGTCGATTGTGTCAGGGAAGAGCTGGCGCGCGTTGGGAAAGCTCTGGCGGAGCTGGCAGGGCAGGTGCCGTCCGATGCCATCTGGAAAGAAGGCGTTCAGGCTGCCAATCACGTTCGAGGGTTGCTCGCCGAGCTGCGCCGAACTGTCTATCGCGCGCCAGTGCCGCCGCTCCCGGCCATCGAGATGCTCATCGCCGAGATGCTCGCCATTCACTACTGTTCGGACCGCGAAGAAACGGTGGCTGTCCTGACTGATCTTCTTGACGAAGCCCGCCGACGGCTGGGCACTCGGGTTGGCGTTGTCGCCGATGACGCAGTGCGCGTGTTCTGGGTCAATCCCGTTGCCGACCTGCGCGCAATGAACCTGCTTGAAGAATGGGGCGGCTGTCTTTGTGGATCGGATTTTATGTTCACACACGCCATGGACTTCATTCCGGAAAACATGCCCCCTTTGGAAGCGCTGGCCCGGATGGCTCTGGCCGATCCGATGGTCGGACCGGCCGCCGACCGCGCCGCGCGCGTGGTGCGCGAGGCTCGGGCCGCCAAGGCCGAAGCCGTGGTCGTTGCCCGCATTCCCGGCGCAAGCCACAGCGCAACCGAAGGGCGCGTTATTCTGGAAGCGATGCGGCATGCGCTGGGCATTCCCGGAGTTGAGGTGGAAATTGCGCCCGTGTGCGACGCCATGCAGCCGACCTTGGCGGGCCGGTTGCAGGCGCTCCTCGAGACAGCTCGTGCCCGAAGGATGAAGAAACCATGATATTCGCCGGCATTGACGCAGGATCACGCTCGATCAAGGTCGTACTATACGACGCCGCGACCCGTAAAGTTGTCGGCCGAGGAATAGCCGAGCAGGGCGTGGATCAGGCGCGCCTTGCTGAGGCATTGTTTGACCAAACGCTGGAAGCCAGCGGGCTTGGGCGCAGTCAGGTCGCCCGCACGGTGGCCACAGGCTATGGGCGCGGCTCAGTCAGATTCGCCCAATCCACTGTGACTGAAATCACCTGCCACGCCCGCGGGGTATGGCAAACGTCGCCCAATGCGCGCACGATAATCGAAATCGGCGGACAAGACAGCAAGGTGATCTGGATCGAACCAGACGGGCGTGTGCGTGATTTCGCGATGAACGACCGCTGCGCGGCGGGCACGGGCCGGTTCCTGGAGATGGTGGCGGCGCGGCTCGGTGTTGACCTGTGCAAACTTGGCGAAATGAGCCGGGCCAGCGCCAGACCGGCGGTGATCAGCAGCACCTGTGTGGTTTTCGCTGAAACCGAGATCATCGGTTTGCTGGCCTCGGGCGCGGCTGTGGCCGACATCGCAGCAGGCGTGCAAAAGGCGATTGCTTCTCGTGTTTCGACGATGGCGATGCGGGCGGTTGTGCCGCCGGTGTATTTCACTGGCGGTGTGGCTCTGCAGGCGGGGATGTGCCGGGCCTTGCAGCATGCCCTCGGAGCCGAAGTGCGGGTTGTTCCTGACCCGCAGTTCACCGGCGCTCTCGGCGCCGCGCTTGTGGCGGCCGACCAAGCGGATTAGACGAATACCTGCGCACCCGCGCGGTGTCCTGGTCGGTTCTAACCCGGGAATCTTGGCGGAATGAATGCTTGGGTGTGTATAGGTGGGCAGGCTGGTGCGATTTCGGTGCAGGGATTGGGGCGGGGGGCCTGGTTGATTGGATTTCAAATGTATTCTTGACAGATTTCGCCAATTGGCTAACTTGTCCTCCGTCATGCCCGCTGATAGGAAAACTTTGGCACTGTACAAGGCCCAGGCGCGCGTACTCAAAGCGCTCGCCCACCCGTCGCGGCTGCTCATCGTCGATGAACTGTCCCGCGGCGAGCGCTGTGTGTGTGAACTGGCCGAGCTGGTCGGCGCAGAAATGCCAACCGTGTCGCGTCATCTTGCGCTGTTGCGCGATGCGGGCATCTTGGAGGACGACAAGCGTGGTGCTCAGGTGTTTTACCGGTTGAAAACGCCGTGTGTGATGAATTTCTTCCGGTGCGTCGCGGACGTGCGGAACAAGGCGGTTGAATCATAGGCTCGTCTTTGGAAGGGCAAACGCAGTTTATTGCAAAAACACTTTGCAATTTGGGAAACTAACGAATAGAGAAAGAAAGAGCAATGAGTGCAGGGTCAATGGTCGGCAGGTTGAGTCGATTGAACGGCGAATTGAAAATCTTCGCATGGATGCTTGCTGTATTCTTGCTGGCTTATTACCTGCCGCTTTCGAATCCCAAGGTCACCGCCGCAATCCAGGAAGCGTTCAGGCTGCTCCAATGGTACGCCAGAAATCACACGCTGGCATGCGTGGTGCCTGCACTGTTCATAGCAGGGGCCGTTATAACCTTCCTCTCGCAGGCTTCAGTAATGCGCTATCTCGGCCCAAACTCGAACAAGCTCACCGCTTACAGCGTCGCCTCAGTTTCAGGGGGCATTCTGGCGGTCTGCTCGTGCAGTGTGCTGCCTGTGTTTGCAGGCATCTACCGGCTCGGCGCAGGATTGGGACCTGCCAGCGCCTTCCTTTATTCAGGGCCGGCCATCAACATTCTGGCCATATTCCTCACGGCGCGTGTGCTGGGGTTCTCGATCGGCCTGTGGCGCGCCGTGGGCGCCATTGCTTTTGCGTTCGTGATCGGCCTGTTGATGGCAACAATATTCAGGAAGGAAGAGGGCCAGCGCGTTGCCGCGCAGGCTGCAATGCCGGAACCGGAAGCACCGAAGCGCCCGTTGTGGAAAACATCGGTGTTTTTTGTGTGCCTGGTCGCATTCCTTGTTTTCAGCGACTGGTACAATCCAGGCGATGTTGTCGTGCGGCCCGCAGCAGGCGGCCAGTTCGCCGCTGTTGCTCTTCAAGAGACCCGGGACGACATGATGTTCCAGCTCAAGGAAGAATGGGCGGGCCATCGCATTGGCGATAAGGTGACGTTGGCCAAAAAAGACATCGCCGGTGTCGAAGAAGCCAAAACATGGGTTATTGCAGTGTACCACGCGCGATGGTACCTGGCAGGCGCCATGGGGCTTGCGGTCCTGCTGATGACATGGCGGTGGATGGACCGCGAGGAGGTCGGCCAATGGATGCATAACACATGGGATTTCGCAAAGCTGCTCGTGCCCCTCCTTTTCGGCGGCGTGTTCGTGGTGGGCTTTATCGGAGCATTGATCCCCGAAACATACGTGGCGACGCTCGTGGGCGACAATTCGCTCAAGTCAAACCTCGTCGCCAGCATGGTGGGGGCCTTCTGGTACTTCGCCACTCTGACCGAGATTCCCATTTGCGAAGCGCTTGGGAAGCTCGGCATGGCGCCGGGGCCGATGCTGGCGCTGTTGCTCGCTGGCCCGGCGGTTTCGTTGCCCAACATGCTCGTGCTCCGAAGCGTCATGGGCACGAAGAAAATGCTCGTGTTCACCGGCCTGACCATCGTCATGGCCACGATCACGGGCATGGTGTACGGAGCGGTGAAGTGAGGGGTGAGGGGTGATGCGTGATGCGTGATGCGTGATACGTGAAGAATGAAATGGAAAGAGTGAAAGGAGAATGAGTATGATTAGTTTGCTTGTGATTGGACCGGGATGCGCGCGGTGCAGGACGCTGGCGCAGTTTGCTGAACAGGCCGCAAAAGAGCTCGGCCTGCAATATGAACTCAACAAGGTCACTGATCTCCGGCAGATCATGGCCCTCGGCGTAATGATGACGCCAGCGCTCGCAATCAATGGCACAATAAATGTGGTCGGCAAAGTGCCGAGCGTGGCCGAACTCAAGACAATGTTGAGTCAGGCGGCTGAAGGGGAGAAGGGTAGTTGATGCGTGCAGCGTGAAATGTGAGCGGCAAATAGTGAACAATCAGATTCAGGAGGAACAGATGCACCATAAGAGTATCGGGTTCATTGGCGGCGGGCGGGTGGCCCGCATTTTTCTCGAGGGCTGGAAACGCGCAAATGCAACGCCGGCCAAAGTGACCGTGTGCGACTGCAATCAGGAAGCACTCGGAAAGTTGAAGAACAGGTTCCCGAACATCGAGGCTGGGGCCTCGAGCGCGGCGGCGGCATCCCAGGACATCGTGTTCCTGGCAGTGCACCCGCCCGTGATGGCCGAGGTCTGCGGCGGCGTGAAAGCCAATCTCAAACCCGATGCAATTCTTGTGTCGCTGGCGCCAAAGTTCACAGTCGCGAAGCTGACCGAAATCCTTGGGGGATTTGCGCGGATCGCCCGTGTGATACCCAACGCGCCATCGATCATCGGCCAGGGTTACAATCCCACCGTGTTCGGTCCTGCATTGGCCGCCGAGGACCGCGCAGAAATCAAATCGTTGCTCGGGCCGTTGGGTGAGTGTCCGGAAGTGGCCGAGGAAAAGCTCGAGGCATACGCAATCTTGTCTGGAATGGGGCCGACTTACCTGTGGTTCCAATTGCAGGCCTTGCGCGAGGTGGCCGCAGGTTTTGGCCTGACCGACGCCGAGATTGTGCCGGCAATGAAACGCATGGTCTGCGGCGGCACGCGCACATTGCTCGAGTCGGGCCTGAGCCCGGCAGAGGTAATGGACCTCATCCCCGTGAAACCATTGGCTGAAATGGAAGTGCAGGTCACGGAAATGTATCGGACCCGCCTGCAGGCCATTTATCAGAAGATCAAGCCATGAGCCATTCGTCGTGTTGTTCAAGCACCGTTGAGGACAGGTGCCCAGCCTGTGGCCAGCGAGGCAGAGCTGTTTCTGCGGCAACGGTATCAGCCATGCTCCACACCGAACTGAGCAGCCGTCTGCCTTCAGAGACCGGCTTTTGGTTTTGCCAAAGCCCGGAGTGCGAAGTGGTTTACTACAAGCCGGGTTCGAGCGAAATCGTGCGCTTGAAGGAAGTGCGCGTTGAGGTTTTCCAAAAGAGCACAAACCCGGATCGGCTCGTCTGTTACTGTTTCGGGCACACGGTGCGAGCGATTCAGAGCGAGGTTCGCGAAACAGGTTTTTCCAGCATCCTGCAAGACATCAAGTCCAAGTGCGCTCAAGGTCTTGATGCGTGCGAGCGCACCAACCCACAAGGGTCCTGTTGTCTGGGCAACGTTCAGCGGCTCGTCCACCAAGCAAGAGGCGGCTCGACACCGCCCCCTGCTGGAGGCTGCTGCTGCCGGAGCGGTTCAGAATAAGCCCCATGGAAAGCCGCAACCAACCACCAATGTTCTAGGACACCGGAAAGACCAAACGAGCATGAAAACTCCCGCCAAACTA
>JARYMD010000098.1 GCA_029907285.1 Verrucomicrobiota bacterium
CACGCACTGTACGCAGACGCACTGCTTGCGCGCGGCCACGCCAAATTCAAGCGCCGCCAACTCAATGAGGCTTTCAAAGATTACGTGATGGCTCTCGAGTACCCGTCGAATCTCGAGGTCGGACGCCCAAGACGCGACCGCAAAGCGGCGGAGGTTTTTTATTACGTAGGGTTGACACAGGAAGCTTTGAACGACGTCACAAGCGCGCGTGAATCGTTCGAGCGCTCGGTCACGCCGCGTGAGCGCAGTCCTTCTGAGGCGCAGTTTTACCAGGCAATGGCCCTGAAAAAGCTCGGCAAAACGAGCGATTCACAGGCCATATTCGAGGGACTGGTGCAGCATGGCGAATCACTGCTGAAAGCAGGTGATCAGCCAGACTATTTCGCCAAGTTCGGCGAGCGACAGTCCGAACGAGTTCGACAGGCAAACGCGCATTACCTTGCTGCTCTTGGCAAACTTGGCATGGGCCGAACCGCCGAAGCCGAAGCCGATTTGGGGAAAGCGATTGGGTTGCATCCGGGACACTTGGGCGCACTGGGCATGTTGAACCGTCCTCCGCTCTGACGCGAAATCTGGCGAGGCGCCACATCACACCGACGAAGCGTGCGGTGCCATGATGCCGAATGGGTTTTCGCAGTTCTCGGCGTCCGGCCCGCCTCACCAGAATGCAGCCGAGCCGCGCTGCCGTGCGCCTTTTCTTCCATCCAGTTGCACTTTGCGGCAAAACGCAAAGTGAATGAGCGCCCGCCCTATCTTGCACACGGATTTGGCGGACAGACATTACGGCCCGCGCAGCTATCGAGGTTTGCAGGTTTCAGTCATTTGATTAATCATACTGCCATGAACTTGTTCGAAGCAATTCATGCGCGACAGTCGGTGCGCGCTTATCTGCCAAGGGAGATCGACCAAGACGCGCTCCGGAAAATCTTCGATGCAATCAACCGGGCTCCTTCGGCAGGGAATCTCCAAGCTTATCGTGTCTGGGTGGTTCGCGACAGCGCCACAAAACTGAAACTGGCCAAAGCCGCTCTGGGGCAGGATTTCATGGCGGGCGCGCCGGTTGTTTTGGTGTTCTGTGCCGAGCCGGCAAGGGCAGGCCGATACGGTGGGCGCGGCGCCGAGCTGTATTGCATTCAGGACGCCACCGTGGCGGTGGCTTACGCGCAACTGGCGGCTGCTGCTCTTGGCCTTGCCACATGCTGGATAGGCGCATTCGACGAAACAGAGGTTGCGCGCATACTCAAACTGCCGGCGGGACTGCGTCCAATCGCGATGCTGCCGATCGGCTATGGAGCAGAAACGCCGCCGAGAACACCGCGCCGGCCGTTGTCGGAGATGATCGTTGAACACGCTTGAGTCATGGGCCGGGTGTTTGGCGGGTTTTGTCGGAGCATTCTTCGAAAAGTGTGCTGGACAGCCAAGGATCAACATGCTGCCAGAACCGGCCCGGCCATGGCATATCCAACCGCTGAGACAAGGTTGTAGATTCTGATGGGCCGCATCCGACACGCTTTCGAAAATCAGTTTCGATCAATTCTGATCGGCATGGGCGCTCGTTGTCCGGACAAGGGTGTCAACTGGCTTTTGGCTAGAGCGGCAAAACTGGCCGCTGATGATTGCCTTTCGGAAACCGACGCGCTCGCCCATGTCGCAGAAACGTTGCTCGAAAAACATGCGCGGGCACCAACGGCCGGAACCCGCCATGCAGACAAACCGCAGGTTTTTTGGTGTGACGCGGGCCTGGGCGGACTTGCCAGATGGCTCAGAGCAGCCGGGTACGTTGCCCGATGGGAGGAAGCAATTGACGATGCCGATTTGTTGGCTCGTGCAGAAAACGAGCATGCTGCAGTGATCAGCACTGACAGCCTGTTGCTCGAACGGCGGAATGTTGTTGACGGGCGCGTTCGCGTGTTCTGGGTGCCGCCCGCGTGCGGCGTGGCCGGTCAGATGCGGCTTGTGCTGCGGCGGTGGAATCTTGTTCCTCGTGAACCCCTTTGCATGCTTTGTTCCGGCGTGCTTGACCGGGTCGATAAAGAATCTGTCCGCGACCGCATTCCGCCGCGCACATATCGATGGCTTGACGAGTATTACGTGTGCCGCGGTTGCGGCCGGCTTTTCTGGCGCGGAACACATTGGCAGCGCATTCGAAATCAACTTGAAAGGTTGTGTGGTGAAAAAGCCGCACCGGAAAGCAGCTGAACCCATTACATCTTGAGCAGTGCATTCGGGTGCAGATGCGACTCGATAAGTTTGGTTGCCACAGCATGGGGGACATGAGAACCTGCGTTGCCAGCCACCGTGTGGGGCTTGCAGTCGCCTGCACGGGTTGCTGAAACCGCCGAAATAGTCGGTCGGCACGGCGATGGAAATGGATTGCGTGAGAGATTCAGTGAAACAAACATGAAAGTCGGCTGTGCCCTGCAAACTTGTGTTGTCCTCATGCTATGTGGAGCAGCGGCCACCGCCGCGGCCGATGACCTCTCATTCGGCGATCCTGCGAACACGCCCTCGCCGCCTTCATGGGCAGTTGGTTTTCCCAGCCGTTCGCCGAATTTGGATGTTCTGCCCGGCTTTCAAAAACCGCCTCAAGGTTACGGCATCGTGCCGTTTTACTGGTGGCTGGGTGACCCGTTAACCAAAGAGCGGCTTGCCTGGCAACTGGAACAGATGGCCGGCATGGGAGTTGCAGGCTACCAAATCAATTACGCGCACTCCGACAAGGGCGGACGAAGCTACGGGCTGACGCTCCCCAGCGAGCCGCCATTGTTTTCGGACGATTGGTGGGAATTGACCGGCTGGTTCATGCAGAAAGCGAAAGAACAGGGTGCCAGCATCAGTCTCAGCGATTACACGCTCGGCTTCGGCCAGGGCTGGTGTGTGGACGAAATCCTGCGCGAGCACCCGGAGGTCATGGGCCAGCGATTGCGCATGGACAACGCCGGCAAAGTGACGGTTGAAACGGTGCCATGGTCGCTTAACCCAATGCACCCGATGTCCGGGAAATGGTATGCAGACAAATTCTTCGGCCAGTTTGAGCAGCGGTTCCCGGGCGAGGGCGGCAAGGGGTTGAATTTCTTTTTCTCCGACGAGCTGAGCTTTGGCGTGACCGGGCCGCTCTGGTCAGCACAATTTGCCGAGCAATTCAAGAATCGCAAAGGCTACGACATCACTCCAGAGCTGCAGGCACTGTTCAAGGACATCGGCCCGCGCACACCAAAAATCCGGCTTGATTACAGCGATGTCATGGTGGCACTGAGCGAGCAGGGCTTTTTCAAGCCGGTGTTCGACTGGCACCAGCAGCGTGGCATGATCATGGGTTGCGACCACGGCGGGCGCGGGCGCGATGTTGTCGAGTTCGGCGATTATTTTCGCACCCAGCGCTGGAACCAGGGTCCCGGCGCCGACCAACCGGGTCTTGGCAAGGACCTGATTAAAGCCAAGGTCGCATCCTCTATTGCCCATCTCTACAAGCGCCCGCGCGTCTGGCTCGAAGGATTCTACGGCAGTGGCTGGGGCACAACCTCCGCGGGTGTGGTGGACGCCACCTTTGCCAATTTTGTGATGGGATTTAATCTCCTTGGCTTGCACGGCATGTATTACTCGACCCACGGCGGCTGGTGGGAATGGGCGCCGCCTGACAACACTTTCCGAATGCCCTATTGGAAACACCTGCGGGGCTTCATGGATTGCGTTCAGCGCCTGAGCTACGTGCTCAGCCAGGGCCACCACCGCTGCGACGTTGCCATCCTTTATCCGGTGGCGCCTGTTGAAGCCGGCATGGACGGCCCGCAATCGGTGCAAACCGCTTTCAGGACCGGCGAAGCGCTCTATGCAAAAGGAGTGGACTTCGATTTCATGGATTTCGAGTCACTGGGGCGCGCCAAGGTCGTCGGAAAGGAACTGCACGTCTCCGGAGAAATCTACCGGGCGCTTGTGTTGCCAGCGATGAAGGCGGTGCGGTGGTCAACCATTCAAAAAGCGGCCGAGTTTGCGTGTTCCGGCGGCTTGGTCATCGCGGTGGGCGCACTGCCGGAAGCCAGCGACCGCGTCGGGCGTGACGATTCGCAACTTGATGCACTGGTGGAGCAGACCTTTGGCTTCAAGGCGGAAGCGCTTCCTTCTTCACAGGAAACGACTGCGGTGAAAGGGCAGTCAAGCGCCCATTTTGTGCAAAGCGCCGACCATGTGGTGAAACTTGTTGCCGGCGCCTTCCCGCGCGACTACGACGGGCCCGGCTTCATCCAGCACCGCAAAATTGGTTCGCGCGACCTCTACGCCATATACAACGCTCCAAAAGGCGCGACCTGCTGGTTTCGCGCCGTCGGGAAAGTTGAGCTGTGGCATCCATGGACCGGGGCGACGCGGCCCCTTGCCGTGGCAACGCAAACCGACCAGGGCACCAGTTTGAAGCTCCCTCTCACCGAAAAGGAAATCCAGTTGATAGTGTTCAGCCCCGGGCAACCGATCCAGGAGGAATCTGAAATTGCAGGCGCCACATCTGAAATCCCGTTGGACGGTCCGTGGGAATTCGATCTCCAGCCCACGAGCGACAATCGATTTGGCGATTTTCACTGGCCGCCGACTGCGGCGAAGATCGGCCCGGAAATCCGTCAGCTTTGGTATTGCGAAGGGAACAACACCAACGGCTCTTGGCGCAAGGTCACCTGTTCGTTCGGCCCGCAGTTCATTCAATCCTCAGCTATGCCTCCTGGCGAGGACGCCAAACCCTACGAGTTTTCGTGGCGCTGGGGGATTGAGAACGACCCCGGCCACCAGGGCTACCACGGGTTGAAGGCGGAAATGCACGATGAATTTCTTGCCATTGGCAAGGCCGTAACAGGCGCTGGTTATCTTCCCAACACCGTCAACTACGAGTCCGCAGGAACCCAATATTTTTCCACGTCGGTCGTGGCCCCGCGGGACATGACCGCCTACGCGCCAACGGGAAGCATTCCACCGGCGAAGGTTTGGCTCAACGGTGAACTCATCACCGGGGCCGTCCTTCATCTCAAAGCCGGAGCCAACCCCCTGGTGCTGCAATACGACAAACCCGGCCGCACCTATTTTGTGGTTTCCACCGAGCCCGGGGAAACTGTGCCCGCAGAGCAGATTGCCACTTTTCGCGACAGCCTTTGGTACAAGCATCCCTACGGTCCGCCCAAATTGGAACCGATGACCGCAGTGGCCGAAGGCCAGACCTCGGTCAGCCAGCCGAAATTCCGCCACAGCGATTTGGCCATGAGCTGGTGGACAAACAAGGCTGTGCTGCCATTCGATGTCCGGCCCAACGAAACCATGCCAGTTGGCTGGTATCGTTTTGTGTCACCCCCGGGATTTCGTGGGATGACGATCAAGGCCCATGGCAAGGTGCAAGCATGGGCTGGCGATGAGGCAATGACAGATTCCGGCGGCGGAAAGTTCACCGCAGCACGGCGCTCTGCCGTGCCAGTCACGGTGCTTCTGCGATTGGAGCATGAACGCGGCCGCTATGCTGGCGCAGCGTTCGACGACTTCATTCAACTCGATTGCGGTTCCGGGCAGATTGAGGCCGGCGACTGGTCAAAGAACGAAGGTCTGCTGAGCTATTCCGGCGGCGTGTGGTATCGGAAAACGGTGTCAATTCCCGCCGCCAGGCAGGTGACGCTCAATCTTGGCGATGTGGTCGCGTCTGCAGAGGTGCGCGTCAACGGCCGCATTGCGGGCGTCAAGGTCGCGCCGCCTTGGACATTCGACATCACACCGCTGGTCAAGCCCGGCGCGAACCGCATTGAAGTGTTGGTATGCAACACACTGGCCAATCATTACACCACCGTGCCTACCCGGTATCGGGGCAGCACTGTTTCCGGTCTGCTGGGACCGGCAAAGATTGAACTGCGGTGAACCCTTGCACCAAGTTCCCTCGCCCGGCGATCTCAACGGCCACATCCGCGGAATCACCCATTCCTTGAGGCCGGTGAGATTTCCGGGCTGGATAGCGCCGTGTTATCGACCCGTTGGAATTTCCGGGCCAGGCTCTGAATAGAAAAGAGTGGAGTTTGTTCGGGGCTGTGCGACGTTGCGTTGGGGTGGCTGACGGGATTTGAACCCGCGACAGCCAGATCCACAATCTGGAGCTCTAACCAGTCTGAGCTACAGCCACCACGCTGGTGAAAAACTACCAGAGGCGATTCAGTCCGTCAATGAAGAACCTTGTTGCGCCTCGGTTCTGAGCCGGAGCTGGCCACACGCTGCGTCAATGTCGGAGCCTTTCTCCTGCCGGAGCATTGCAGTCACGCCCAGAGATTTGAGTGCCCGATGGAAAGCGCGCTGAGCGGTGGCGGATGGGCGTTTCCATGGCAGGCCTTCAACCGGATTGTAGGGGATGAGGTTTATCTTGGCCCCAAGTCGGCGGGCGAACGTGGCGAGCGGTTTGACCTGATCGGGACCGTCATTTACCCATTCGATCAAAAGGTATTCGAACGTGATCATCTTGCCCTTGCGATCAACGTAGTATTTGCAAGCCGACATCAGGTCGCGCAACGGATGCTTGCGGTTTACCGGCATCAGCTTGGACCTGACCTCGTCGGTCGCGGCGTGAAGCGAAATGGCGAGCCTGACCTGGAGTTGTTCGTCCGCAAGCTGGCGGATTTGCGGTGTCAAGCCTGCGGTTGAGAGTGTTATTCTGCGAGCGCCAATGCCCGTTGCCCATGGCGCGTTGAGAATATGCAGCGCTTTCAACAGGTTTTCGTAGTTTGCCAATGGCTCGCCCATCCCCATGACAACCACGTTATCGACCAGCCGTGTCCCTTGTTCGCATGCCTGTGCAACCAGAGCCTCGCGTGCGGGTCCAGCCTCGGGGTCGCCGGTTTCGCCCCCTGCAATTCCCGAATGGGGACCGGCCGACGCTGGCGACTTAGAGGTTTCTCTGTGCCACCTTTCGACGGCCAGAACCTGTTCCACGATTTCCTCCGTGGCAAGGTCACGCTTCCAACCTCGCAAGCCGCTGGCACAAAACGCGCATCGGTACGCGCAGCCGACCTGGGTTGAAACACAGAGAGTTGTACGATCGCTTCCCCCACCGTAGAGCGCAGGATTTGCTGGAATCAGGACGCTCTCGATCAAGTTGCCATCGTGCAAACGCCATAGAAACTTGCGTGTTCCATCGGCGGCTTCCTTGAGGGCAACAAGATGGAGACAATTGATCGTGTACTCATTTGCGAGCCTGTCGCGCAACGCCCGGGGCAGATTCGTCATCAAACCCCAATCGCACGCGAGTTGGCGATAGAGCCATCCCACAAGCTGGGCCGCGCGATAGGCGGGTTGCCCCCAAACTCGAAACGTTTCCTCGATTTGATCGAGGGTTAGCGACTTGATGTCGCTTTTCACGACTCGAAAACAGAGTTACGAAGCGGCTTGTTTGACGGCTTCGGCCTCAGCGGCATTTTGCGCAGGCGATGTCATTGCGTCGCCTCCGAGGTAGTACCTTGTTGTGTATTCTATTGCCATGCGCCATGTGTTGAACCTTGGCGGCACTGTCGCCATGACCCGGCGGACCTTTTGAATCCATGCGCGTGGCACGCCATTTGGGGCGCGCTGGAAGAAACAAGGAACCACCTCGTCCGCAAGCACCCGGTAAAGGTTCTCGCTGTCCAGATGATCCTGTTCTTCGATTTTTTCCGGATGCCAATCGTTGCCGATGGCGAATCCATTTGTTCCGTCGTAGGCTTCGCGCCACCAACCGTCAAGGATGCTGAGGTTGAGGGCGACGTTCCATGGCGTTTTCATACCGCTTGTGCCGCTGGCTTCAAGAGGGCGCCGCGGGTTGTTGAGCCACAGGTCGCATCCGGAGACCATCTGGCGCGCGACGTGGATATCGTAATTTTCGATGAACACCACTTTGCCTTTCAATTCGGGGGATTTTGAGAGGTTTATGATCTGCTGGATGATTCTCTTTCCGGGTTCGTCGCGCGGATGAGCTTTTCCGGCGAAAATGAACTGAACG
The DNA here is from genome assembly GCA_029907285.1 of Verrucomicrobiota bacterium. Taxonomy (GTDB): domain Bacteria; phylum Verrucomicrobiota; class Verrucomicrobiia; order Limisphaerales; family J093; genus JAAYVR01. Next base: position 7,982 of record JARYMD010000098.1, read on the forward strand.
GGTCTGTGCTTGTCCTTGATCAACTCGACCAGCCGATCCAGTTTTTGGAACACGAGGGTTGCGCGCTTGTAGGCTGCAAATCTGCGGGCGAATCCGATCGTAAGAGCGTCCGGATTGAGGAGTGCGTCAAACGCTATGAAATCGCTTCTGGTTAAACGCTCGCACTGGAGGAGCAGGCGCCGGCGAGTGAACTCGATCAGCTCACGTCGCAGCTTGTAACGCAGCGCCCAGAGTTCCTCGTCGGAAACAAACTGCGGGTCCAGCATTTTTTGCCAAAAAGCAGGGTCGTGAATGTTGTTTTCCCAGCCCTGCCCGAGCTTTCGGGTCCAGAAACTTCGGACTGGCCCTTTCATCCAACCGAGAATGTGGACGCCGTTGCTGACGTGGCCGATCGGGACTTCATCCTCGGTTTTGGACGGGTAGAGCGGCTGGAGCATTTTGCGCGTTACCCTTGCATGAAGTTCGCTTACGGCGTTGGTGGCGCGGCTGCCTCTAACGGCAAGCGCTGTCATGTTGAATGGCGCGTGTTCGTCGTCGGGATTGACTCGGCCGAGCCTGAAAAGAGTTTCGCGGGGCACTTGGAACTCGCGGAAGAACCTGTGCAAAGCGAGTTCCATGACGTCGCGTGTGAACTTGTCGTGGCCGGCTTCGACCGGCGTATGGGTTGTGAAAACGCATTCGCTGCGTGTTTGCTCCAAAGCGGCCTCGAATGAGAGCCCCTCTGCCATTTTTTCCCTGACCAATTCCAGAATCAGGAATGCTGCATGTCCCTCGTTAAGGTGATAAACAGAAGGTTTGATTCCGATGGCTCTGAGCAGGCGCACTCCGCCGACCCCGAGCAACAGTTCCTGCATTATTCGGGTTGTGCTGTCGCCGCCATAGACGTGCAGGGTGAGGTCTCTGAACATCGGTTCGTTATCCGGAACATTGCTGTCCAGGAGATAAACGGGAACGCGTCCAACGTTGACGCGCCATGTCTTGAAACTGACCTCTGTTGCGGCGACTCCCACAGTGCAAATCAGCGGCTCACCGTGTCCATTCAGGACAGGTTCCATTGGCAGATTCCGTGGGTCGAGCAGAGTGTAGTATTCGGCCTGCCACCCGTCGGGGTTGATCGACTGCATGAAATAGCCTTCCCTGTAAAAGAGGCTGATTCCCACGAAACCGAGCCCGAGGTCGCTGGCAGATTTTGCATGGTCGCCGGCCAGCACGCCCAGCCCGCCTGCAGCAATCGGCAGCGTTTCATGAAAACCAAACTCGGCGCTGAAGTACGCGATCGGCCGGTCCAAAAACTGCGGCGCGTTCTTTTGGCCCCATGTGTCTTCGCATTTCATGTATTCGTCGAACCGGCGCAACACATCCTGCACCTGCTGAGCGAATGCGCGGTCTTGTAACCGGATGCGCAGCTCATGGTCGGACACCTCATGAAGAACAGCGACCGCGTTATGATAAAGGTTGCGCCAGCCGCGTTCTGAAAGTTCCCTGAAAACCTCTTGGGCAGCATGGTCCCAGGTCCACCAAAGGTTTCTGGCCAGGCGATTCAGCCCAAGAGCCATTCTCGTTATTTCATCGGAAGCAAATGGTCCGCGATTCATTTTTTTGCACGATCACGCTGATTCAATTCAGCGCCAAATTTGTTTAAGCCGGTTGAACGTACGTGGAGGTTGGGTTGTTCGCAACTTAATTTCCAATCCGCTCCAAAACCGCAGACGGCCTCGCGCGTTTCAACTGCGACAGAATCTCAGCGGCCTGGGCGCGCACGGATTCCATTTTCTTGTATCGGATTTCGCGGTAGCCGGAGACCATCGATGGCAATTCCATGAGCCGCACGTAGGCGCTATATGTCTCGTCATTTCCCGATGCGTCCTTGAACCCTGGCAAAAGGCTCAAGTACCAATCGCGAAACTCACGCTCACGCCTGTGCCAGTCAGGAAGCACCCGCCTGAGCCAGCGCATGCGCTTGAACAGGTTCAACATCCAGTCCCGGGTTTTCATGTCCCACGCAACATCGCGCCCGAGCAGCGTGAACTGGGGCCGATTGAAATGCCTGTATATGATGCGGTCGCCTCGCGCCGCATCTACATTGAAGCGGACGCAGTCGCGGCGGTGTTTCTCCTCGGAAGTCAGCAAATGCGCCACGTACAATTCGTCCTTGACAAGCATCACCTTGTGAAGATTCCAGATGAGGGCCTTTGTTGCCGCGAAGCCGTGCCTTGGTGAATCGCACTCGTGTATCTTGAGAACCCAATCCACATATTGCTTTGCATATTCAATGCCATCGAATTGGACGAGGTCGTAGGTCCGCCGCGCAAACTGCGCCAGCAAATCATTGCTAACCTGCAAATGTTCAGAGGCTCTTTCCACCATCTGCCTGTACGCAGACGCAAGCTCGGCGCCGCGGCTTCTTGACAGCAGCCCAACAGCGTCGTCGAGGACAGATTCGTAGTTGCTCGGTTCCCGGCATATGCCGACTGCTTTTTCGACCGACTCCGTGTCCCGGGCCATGTGACGACCCAGAGTGAAAGCCTTTAGATTCGCCGGTCCGCTGGCGCCCATTCCGGCTTGGATCGCCCATTCAAGGCTCTGCAGGCTCAGCGGCAGCAAGCCCCGTTGAAACGCAATGCCGAGCATCATGATGTTTGCGAACAGCTTGGTGCCGAAAAAGCGCTCGGAAATCCCGGACACATCGACGCTGTAATACTGGTCGATCCGTGTATTTTCTCTGAGGACATCTTCGAGTTTTGCCACGTCGAAATCATCCTTTCCCAGCAGCGTCAGGATTGTGGGTGTTTTGTGAGTATTGATGATTGCCGAGGTTCTGTGCCGGCTTCCGATGCGCTGATTTGTTGCCGGGTCAATCGCCCTTGCTGCTTCCAGAATGTCCACGCCAAGCAGCAGGTCCGCCTTCCCGTAAGGTATCAAATTGGATATGCGGCGTGCGTCCTGCGAGGAGAATATGACCATCGAGTACACGCCGCCATTGCGAATTGCCAGTCCTTTCTTGTCACAAAACCGGACCGAGTAGCCTTCTTTGTGTCCTGCCAAGACAAGGATTGCGGTTGCAGTGCCAATGCCCATTCCGCCGACGCCTGCGAGGTAGCCGTTCCATGTGCCTGTCAACCGGCGGAACGGCGGCTCATCAAGCTGCGCGTGATCCAGCTTGTCGAACGGCTCCGGCGGTTTCTGGCTGCGCCGTATTTCCACTTCCTCGAATGAAGGGCAGGCTTTGACACGCGGCCCGGCACCATCCAAGGCAACCGTGAACCTGACACACGCGCCGTCCGAGACACACCACGATATGTCGGTCTGAACTTTCTGTCCGTATGGGGTCTCGACGAGTGTCAACCCCGGGCAGCCGGTTGCGCGCGTGCACTCGAGGCAGTTCTCGCACACTTCTGGTGTGATGTTGATGAAACGCTTGCGCGGCAGGAAACCGCGCTCTCTCAGAGTCCGGCGTTCTTCAATCGCAGCGCGGCGATGGAACGTAATGCCGCATTCCTTGTCTGCAACGACGACTTTGACGCCGTCTTTGAGTATGGTTTGTTCAAGGATGCGCCGGTAGTGTTCGCGGTCGGCAGGGTTGATTCTCACCACGGTTGCGGACGAACCGGCCTGTTGCACCATGCTGGCCACGATGGCGTCTATGCTCTGGGCCAGCGTTTTCTCCCCCATCAGGCCTTCTTCAAGGCCCGGAGTCGGTTGGTGCCCGGTCATCGCTGTCGTGTGGTTGTCCAGAATTATGTAGGTGATGTCCTGTCCGTTCTTGATCGAGTTGGATATGGCGATCTGGCCGCTGTGGAAAAACGTTGAATCGCCCATGAACACGATTTGCTTGTTCTTGATGAAAGGGTCAATGCCGGCTCCTGTGCCGCCCCCGAGCCCCATGCCACTGTAGTTGTGCATGAGGTCCTTGGTCGGCTCGAACATCAGCATCGTGTAACAGCCAGTGTCCCCGTGGCACACCAAATCAACCGGACCCGTGCCATGGGCCTTT
>JARYMD010000099.1 GCA_029907285.1 Verrucomicrobiota bacterium
GGCTACAAATGAAATGGTAAACTGCTCCAACCAATTATTGATGAATGGCTTGTGAAGAATAATAGAAAGAAAACGCGCCTTATGCCTCGAGCGCACCGACTCAGAGTCGAATCGGCTGGGTGCTGAAGGAGATCGAGGCGTCTTACTGGCAAGAATAAGTGGCAAAAAACGGCGCTAACGACCATATTCGAGGCATTCTTCTCTGTAACGTATTGCTAATGAACACCTTGACCGGGCGACACTAGGATGGTGTTCCTAGCCAACCCGCGACGCCGTTGAACGTTGTGAGTTGAACGTTGCGCGTTGAACGTTCCTGTCAGTTGACCGACTTGGTCGTCTTTTGGCCAGAGCCAGGGCCTGTAGGGCCGACATATTTGTAGTGGGGCCGGACAGCACACCGGGCAAGCCCGTAGGTGCGGCATCGTACCGAACTCGCATGCACAAACCGTTTGGTGGCGTTGGCGGGGCTGCGCGGCTTTGATGCCGCCCCTGCGGGGCTGGGTGTGAACTGCCCGGCGCGGCCGGATTCAGGCAGCGCTTTCCCGGAGAAATTGGCTTTTCATTCGGGAACATATCTGACAAAAATTGCGGATTCGGAAGCTCGATCAGACACGATATGAAAGAATACACATCAGGCGACCTGAGAAACTTTGCGGTTGTGGGCCATGCCACGTGTGGAAAGACAATGCTCAGCGAAGCAATGCTCGCTTGCAGCGGTGTAATCGGCCGCATGGGCAGCATTGCAAACGGCACAACAGTGTCCGATTACCATGAAAGCGAGCAAAGACGCGGGATTTCAATCCATGCCACTCTCCTTCACACCGAATGGCAGGGCAAAAAGTTCAACATTATCGACACACCGGGATATCTCGATTTCATCAGTGAAGCGTTGGCTTCCCTCAGAGTGTGCGATTTCGCCGTGGTCGTAGTGCACGGCGTTGACGGAATCGGGCTCGGAACCGAGCGCGTTTGGCAGTACGCCACCGAGTTCGGAATCCCGAAAATGATGGTGGTGAACATGCTCGACAAGGAACACACCGATTTCAACGGTATCCTTGGAAAGCTCAAGGAACTCTACGGACGACACGTTTTCCCCCTCACCCTGCCTCTGAACCCGGGACCGGGCTTCGACAAAACACTGGATGTGATGCGCCAGACGGTGATGACCTACGCAAGTGACCAAAGCGGAAAATACACCGAATCAGCCCCAACAGGCGAACTCGCCGACCAAATCCAGCACCTGCACAACGAATTAATAGAACTGGTTGCCGAATCGGACGATTCGCTCCTCGAGAAATTCCTCGAAAAAGGCAACTTGACAGAAGAAGAAATGCGCGGCGGCGTCCATGCCGCGTTCCAGCAGGGCAACCTCATCCCGGTGTTCTGTGCCGCAGGAGAAAGAAATGTTGGCGTGGCGCGCCTGATGGACTTCATCGCCAAATACGCATCCTCGCCTTTGGACCGGCCGGTTGCGAAAGGGATTGGGCCGGACAATGAACCTGTCGAGGCGCGGATCGATGATTCACAAGCGGTTCTCCATGTGTTCAAGACGCTCAATGAACAGCACATCGGCGAGATGTCGTTCTTCCGTGTTTATTCCGGAACCGCCCGGTTCGGCGCCGACATGTTCAATGCCAACCGGAACATCACCGAACGCATCGGCCAAATTTTCATATTGAACGGGAAAAACCGCGAAAACGTCAACAGCCTCATAGCCGGCGACCTCGGCGCCGTTGTAAAACTGAAAAACACTCACACGGGTGATACACTCTGCAGCCCCGGCTTGAACGTCCGGCTCCCCGCTGTCCAGTTCCCGAAACCGAGCATCCACGCCGCCTTGAAATTGAAAGCCAAAGGTGAGGAAGACAAGGTCGCCCAGGGCTTGGCGGCGATCAGCGCTGAAGACCCAACTTTCTCATACCAAGTTGACGCAGAACTGCACCAAACTGTCCTTTCAGGACAAGGCGAACTCCATTTGCAGGTCGTTTCAGAACAGCTCAAAAACCGGTACAAGGTCGATTTTGACCTTGTCGCCCCAAAAATACGCTTCCGCGAAACAATCCGGTCCAAGGGCGATGCCAAATACCGGCATAAAAAGCAAACCGGCGGCGCAGGCCAGTTCGCCGAGGTCTGGATGCGCATCGAGCCAAGACCGCGCGGCACCGGCGTCGAGTTCACTCAAAGTCTCACCGGGCAAAACGTGGACAGAGTGTTCGTCCCTTCTGTGGAAAAGGGCGTTAACGCCGCATGCGCCGAAGGCATCCTCGCCGGCTACAGGGTCACGGACGTCAAGATAGATTTCTACGACGGCAAACAGCACCCGGTCGATTCAAAGGACATCGCATTCCAAATCGCAGGCAAAGAAGCGTTCAAAGAGGCTTTTATGAACGCACGCCCATGCCTGCTCGAACCAATTCACCTCGTCGAAATCAAAGTGCCCGAAGACGCCATGGGCAATGTCATCGGTGACCTGTCAAGTCGGCGCGGAAAAATACTCGGCATGGAAGCCGCCGGTGGATTCCAAATCATAAAAGCGCACGCCCCCGCCATGGAACTGTATCAGTACTCTACCGTCCTGCGCTCACTCACCGGCGGCCGCGCAGCCCACACAGAGGAATTCGACCATTACGAGGAAATGCCCAGGGAAATCGAGCAAAAGGTCATCGCCGAAAGCAAAAAAGCCAAAGAAGAACAACAATAGAGCCGGTCACATCTCAGACTGTCAAATTTTTTGCTTCCCTCTGAGTGCTGCTCGGCTAACATAACTTTGTGCCAGAACAACAGGGCCAACGCATCTTGTCCCCGATGACCCGCCCTGCGAGGTCGCACGCGCCACGGCATTGGCGACCCGCCGACGCGCATCTTTATGCGGCGTGGGGTGCCGCACTCTTGGCGTTCGTATTGTCGATTGGATGGTTGCTAACCAAAGGAACAGACGACACGTGGCGATGGTTCGACGGTGCGTTCATCTTCGTCATATCGTTCATGTCTGTGTTCGCAGCGGCAAGGAGATTCCCGGTTCAAAACATTGTCCCGGCAGCTCTGATCATCCTGGCCACAAGCGCAGTGGCAATAGCAACGTTTGCGTATTATGTGTCGGATCCATCAAGCACTCCGAAGGTCGGGTTTAATGATAACGCGCTTGGTTTCAAGTCAAATGACAAACTCCTGTTGCCGTTGCAGGTTCCTTTCCTGATCCTCGCGATGACGCTCAGCAGCCGTGAAACCACACGTTTGATGCTGCGCCCGTGGCGGCGGGAAAAAAACTACGGTCTCTGGCTGCTTGGAATATCCACACTCCTGGTGCTGTTTATCTGCGTGGCCATGGAACCTTTCGCGAACAAGGTGGCAACCTGGTGGAACTGGCAACGGAACACACCGAATGCCTATTCCTGGCATGGCGCGCCATGGTGGGCGTTTGTTTGTTGGGCGTCGCTGGTGCTGGTGGTTTATTGGTTCGCCGGGCCGTGGCTCATTGTCAAACGCCCCCTGTCGATGATTCCCGATCTCAGCCCGGCCGGGGTATGGCTGCTGCTTTTGGCCTATTTCACACTCGGAAATGCCACCAAGCTCGCCGATGGACTCTGGCAGCCGGTGATCGCCGCTGTTGTGGCCGCAATACCCGTCTGCTTCATGGCATGGCGCGGCTGGAAATTGTCGCAACCGCCAGTCACGCCTGCCCCGGTGCCCGCTTCGTCAAGCGAAGCCGCGTAACCCTCGGCCCGTCCACTTCTTCCACGAACAATTCACAGCGACCGATTACCACCCGATCGCCCGGCTTTGGAAATCCGCCCAACCGCTGAGTCACAAACCCGCTCGTCGTAGTCACGCCCTCCTCGTGAAGAGGCTCGCCAACGAGATTCGACAGCTCATGCAATGGCAGAATCCCATCCAGCTCCCAAACACGGTCGCCCCGTGCAACCACCATGGGCTTTTCCTGATCGAACTCGTCCTGAATCTGGCCGACCAACTCCTCCAAAATGTTCTCCAGCGTCAGCATCCCAACTGTCCCGCCATATTCATCGACCACAATCGCAAAATGAAGGCGTTCGTCCAAAAACAGCTTGAGCACGCGTTCAAGCCGCGCTGTTTCAGGAACGTAAATCAACCGTTTTGCCACCCGCCGCAAGTCAATGGCGCGTCTGGCCTTGTTGCGCAGAGCGTACAGGTCCTTGATGTGCACAACACCAAGCGTCTTATCAAGGTCGCCCCCTTCGCAGAGCGGAAACCGTGAATACCTGCTCGTTTCCGCAATGTTCACGCATTCCTCAATGCTGGACTCCGTGTTCAGCACAACCATCTCACGGCGCGGCCGCATTACCTCGCACACTTTCCGGTGGGCAAGATCAAAAGCGTTCAAGGCAAGATGCCGGCTGAACGCCATTGCGGGAGTCCGCTGAGCCGGTGCAGCCAGCAAAAGGCGCAGCTCTTCCTCGGACTGCGCCGAATCGTGCGCGTCCCGGGCTTGCAAGCCAAGTTGACGCAGAATCCACAGTGAACTCTGGTTCAACAACCAAATGAACGGGTACGAAACAAAATGAAAAATCTCCAGCGGCCTTGACACAACCAGTGCCACAGGCAACGGCCGTTGAATCGCCAGCGACTTCGCCGCCAGTTCACCCGCGGTAATATGCAGGAAAGTTATGGTGCCAAAACCAACAAGGACTGCGATCGTCTCCCGCGTGTGCGCGGAACTCGGCCCATCCATGCCCAACAATGGCCAAATCGGACTCAGCACAGCGCTGAACACCGGCTCGCCAACCCATCCAAGCGCCAAACTGGCAATTGTCACGCCAAGCTGACACGCGCTCAAAGACGCATCCAGTTTGCTTATCACGCGCTTGGCAATCGCCGCCCGCCTTTGTCCCTTCGCAATCAACGCGTCAAGCTGCGTTTCCCTGACCTTGACGAGCGCGAATTCTGAAGCAACGAAGAACGCGTTCATCAGCACCAACGCCAATGCCGCCAATAGTTTCAGCAGTATCTCCAATATCGTGCTCGAGTCCATCGATTAAATGCTGATGTCGCCAACCAAAAACCTCAGAACGTCCTGAAATGTCACGATGCCAACTTCCCTCCGGTTTCTGTCCAGCACAATCGCAAGGCGTTGTCCTGATTGCCTGAATTGCCGCAGCGCGCTCTCCAAGCGCATCGACTCCGGCAGATAAAGAGCCGGCTGCAGGTAAGCTTCCGCCTTCAAATTCGGATCGAACCCTTTCTGATACAGCGAAGCCCGCAAACTGAAAATCCCCACAACTTTGCCAGTCCCGGGATCCGTCAGCGGAAGGCGTGTCAAATTCCGTTCACGACAGAGCTTCAACACCTGCGCAACCGGCGTGTCACGCGTCGCAACAACAGCTTTCTCAATCGGCAATGTCAGAGAGCCAACTGTGAGATTCTGCAGGTCCAACACCCGGTTTATGATCGCCTGCTCGACACCGCTGATCGCCCGGCTTGATTCCTGCATCAGTTGCCGAAACTCCTCTCGGTTCGCAAACAGTTGTCCGGTATAACGGCTTCCGCCGGTTATCCTCAGGAGCAGTCCGCTCATCCGCGCCAGCACACGAACCGCCGGTGACAACCCCAAATGCAGCAGCCTGAAAGGCATCGCCAGACTCAAACAAAACCGCGTCGGCTGTTGCCGAAACAGCGTCTTTGGAAGCAGGTCGGCAAAAGCGTAGAGGAAAAAGACCGAACCGATCAGCGCCGCCAAGAGCCAGATCGGGTGCAGCGCAAGAGCGCTGTGCAGAAGAAAAACTGCCAATACCATCACCACGAAGTTCGACAGCGTGTTCCCCAACAACACCGTCCAGAGAAAGTCCTCCATGTTCTCAAGAAACCCGTGCAACACCGCCGCCGACCTGTTACCGGCACGCATCTGTTGCCTGACACGAAGGCGGCTCAGCGCAAAAACCCCCGCTTCCATTCCCGAACAGCAGAAGCTCACCGCAAGGCTCATCAACAAAACCAAAATGCACGCCGCAGTTGTCACCTGGCCTTGTCACCCCCTTTCAGCACAACTTCAACCAGCAGCTCGCGCACACGCCTGTCATCCACAACCGTGGCAGTCAGTTTCAGCGACCCAAAGTGAACAGAGTGACCCGCCGGCGGCACCACCCCAGCCAGCGCAAGCAACAGCCCGCCCATCGTTTCGACCCCAGGCATATCTCCGAGATGCGGATACTCACGGCGAAAATCATCCATCCGCATCGTTCCGTTTACCCGCCACCGGTTCTTGCCAATTCTTTCAAATACAAATCCCTCCGGCTCGCCTTCGCCTCGTATCCGGCCTATCATCGAACCGAGGATGTCCTCGATGGTCACCAGACCAGCCGTGCTGCCATATTCGTCGAGCACTATCGCCAGACCGCGTTGCTGTTGCTGCAACCGCCTCAACAACTGAAGAAGCTTGATTGTCTCGGGGACAAAAGATGGGAATTCGATCGATTCCGCAAGGTCCGCCTCGGGTTCAAGCAGCAGTTTTCGCGTGTTTAAAACCCCGACAATCGTGTCCGGACTGCCATCGTAGAGAGGCAACCGCCGGTGCTTGAATCGCCGCGCAGCCGCAATCATCTCCTCCTTTGGCAGGTCATCCGGCAGTGCGTTCATCTGCGCCCGCGGCTTCATGACGTCACGCGCCATGCGCCTGTCGAGGCTGATGATTTGCAGAATGATTTCCTTTTCCGACTCTGCCAATGCGCCCTGTTGTGCGCCGAGTTCGATCAGTTCGGTGTATTCGGCCTCGCTTGTCTCTTGCGGTGCTGGAACGGCGGCAGCCGGCAAAGTCCGCACCACCCAGTCCGTCACCCACACAGCCGCCTGTCTGATCGGCCGCGTCAGTGCCATGAAAAACTGCATCGGCGCCCCAACACGAACCGCCCAAAACTCCTGAGCGCGCACTGCAAGGCTCTTCGGAACAACCTCGCCCACAACCAAAATCAACAGCAACACCCCCGAAAGTGTAATCGACTCAGACCACCCGTGATGCAGTATCATCCAAACCCCGAGCGACACAAGACCCGCATTGGCCACCGTGTTCCCAAGCACTATCGTGGCCAGCAAATCGCGCGGCCGTTCCAGCAGCTTCGCGACACGGCCCCCCCCTGGTCCGCAAAACTCCGTCAGATGCGCAACCTGCCTTTTCCCCAACGTGAACAACGAGGTCTCCGCTAACGCAAAGAAAAAGCCCGCGCACGAAAACAGAACAAAACAAACCAATGCCAATATCGGCACCTCAGTCATTATGGCCGAGAGTATGCAGCGCACCACTCGCAGAAGCAAAACTGTTTTGCCGCCTCACAAATCACGGTTCCCCCACCACCGTCACAACCACGGTGCGCCGCCGTGCTTTGATGTCGCATTCAAGATGGAAAATCTGCTGCCATGTGCCCAGCACAAGCCTCCCGTTGGATACCGGCACTGTCATTGACGGGCCCAGCAATGTCGCCTGCAAATGCGAGTGCCCGTTCCCATCATGCCACGTTTGCTCATGCTTGTAGCTGCGGCTCGACGGCATGAGCGTGTCAAGCGACTTCGGCAGGTCATGCAACAGGCCGGGCTCAAATTCAATTGTCCCGACAGCGCCCGTGCTGCCCACGTTGAAGACATTGACAATCCCGGTCTTCACTCCGGACACGCCGACCACATCCGCCACCGCATCGGTCAAATCGTGCATTTCACCATGCGCAGTTGTCTCGATCTGAATCTCTCTCTGAAACACCATGCACCACAGCCTACTCACCTGCCCGCAAAATCGCGAGAGGCTTTTCCCCGCGCAGTCCCATGGCAAAACTTCTTGGTCACCGGCCTCGGACTTCCTGATCCCTCCGCACGGACATTGACCGGCTCTGGGCGGGCAAGAATGCCCGCGCTCCCGCAGCGTCGTGGAGAACGCAACGGCTCCCGGAGCGCGGCCGTCTCGGCCGCATCAAGTCTCCTTGGGCTGTTGTGTACGCAACAGATGGCGTCGCCATGTTGGAACGACCTGGCGAAGGGGGTTGGTTTACGAGCTGGTAGATGGACAACGGCAGGGGCCCGAAAAATCGGGGACAAAGTCGGCAGACAAAACCGCGAAGAAACCCGGCATCGAGAGATTCGTGTCGTTGTTATAGTTGGACAGAATAGGTAATGAACAGCTCGAAGGTGGGGCTCATGTCATTTTCTTCGAGATCATGAACCCTGAGCCTCCAAATCAGGTGATTGTCTGCAGAGCACCAAACCCTGCAATCTCACCGCGATGACGGCCCTTGTGGCATGGCCGGTCGGCAGGTGAAATCCCAAGGTCATGTTCCGGCTGCGTCGCGCTGCGATTCCCGCGGCCGCGTTCTTCCAAGGAACTCGAGCAACCCGGCAGCCAGCTCTCTCCCAAAGCCCGGCACCTCAGCAACCTCGTCAACAGTCGCCCGGCGGAGTCTCTGAACCGACCCGAATCGTTTCAACAGCGCCTGCTTCCGTGCTTCGCCGATCCCGGGGAACTCGTCCAAGACGCTTTCTGAAATCTTCCGAAGCCTGAGCCTGGCGTTATAGCTGTTGGCCACGCGGTGTGACTCGTCCCGCACACGCTGCAGCAACTTGATGGCCGGATGATCCAATCCAAGCCGCAGCGGCGGGGCATCGCCAGGCCTGTAGATTTCCTCAAATTCCTTGGCCAGACCTATCACTGGAATGTGATGCAAACCCAGCTTCTCAAGCTCCGCAAATGCCGCGTTAACCTGTCCGCGCCCGCCATCGATCAGGATCAAATCGGGCAACAACGGTCTCGTCTGAGCCGGCGGACGTGGACTGGCGCGTTCAATCGCCGCCGCGGCGGAATCCTGGTCCTTTCGTGGAACCTTGCCGCGCACAGCGCCTGCTACATCATCAGCAAGGCGCTGCAAATCTGCCGGAGACGGTTCGCCGACATCACCCAACAACCGGCTGTAACGACGCCTTATGGTTTCGGCGATGCACGCAACATCGTCCTGGCCTTCGACCGTCTTGATCTTAAACCGCCGATAACCTGCGCGGTCGGGCCGGCCATTCCAAAATGTGACCAGCGACGCGACTTTGAACGTCCCGCTGATGTTCGAGACATCGTAACCCTCGATCCGCGCCGGCGGACCAGCCAACTCCAAAGCCCGCGCCAACGCTTGAACTTCAGCCTCCGGATCGGTCGCAACCGGAAGATTTGGCGGCAGACGCTTGTACTTGCCAGTCCGGCTGGTTGTTCGGCGAATGTCCGCAATCAGGTCCCGCAGCTCGGCGGCTTTCTCAAAGTCCTGGTTCGCCGCGGCTTTTCGCATCTGCTCTTCGAGGGTGCGCGCCATCTCTTCACATTCGCCATCCAGAAAATCACAAGCCGCACTTACCTGCATCAGGTACTGCTCGCGGGTGACGTTGCCGATGCACGGCGCCGTGCAGACTCTCAGATGCGCATACAAGCAATGCCGGTAATCGTGCTCCGTCGGTGTAGCTGCATTGCAACCGCGCAGATTGAACCTGTGCCGCACAAGGTTGAGCGTGCGACGCAGCGCGCCGGTGCTCACAAACGGGCCGAAATACCGCGCGCCGTCGTCTTGTTCAATCCTTGTGATCGTGAACCGGGGTATGGGATCGTCCAATCGCACTTTCAACAGGGCAAACCTTTTGTCATCACGAAAGCTGATGTTGTATTTCGGGCGAAGTTCCTTGATGAGGCGGCCCTCCAACAAAAGCGCTTCCGGTTCCGCCCGCACAACGTGCACGTCGAAGTCGTGGATCGCATCCACCAGCGCGTTGAACTTCAGGTCCCATCCCATCCTGCGCGACGGGTGAAAATACTGGCTCACCCGCCGCCGCAAATCACGCGCTTTGCCGACATATATCACAGTGCCAAACCTGTCTTTCATCAGGTAAACACCCGGCTTGTGCGGCACCTGACTGAGCTTGTTCCGAATATGATCAGAAATCGGCATAGGTCATCGACACACCCGGGCAGAGATCATGCTGCTCCCATCCACAATCTCTGCAACTGTTGCATGTCATCCCTTTGCTCAAATCTCCTGCTCTTAACCCCCTCACTTGCCGATCCCGGCCATCCGATCCCGCCAAGCAACGCAACTGCCCTGAGTAACGCAACTCGACAGACCGTTGTTCCCCAGCTTCGGCGCGCTGCGGCAACCGCCGCGCCGGCATCAACGCGCCAATCTCATCACGCCAGCGCTTGAGCCGACCGTGCAGGTCGCGGGCCAACCCCGGCTGTTCAACCACGAGATTATGCTTCTGCCCTTGATCGCGCCGCAGGTCGTACAGTTCAAGCCGCCCGTCCTCGAAAAACTCGATCAGTTTGAAATCGCCTTGCCGAATCGCTCCGGCTGGTGTTGTGCGCCAGATGTTGGGACCACTGCCAAGGTATCCGGGAAAATGCCAGTACAATGCGTCCCTCGACAGGCTCGACACGCGCCCGAGCAATAACGGGAGCAGATTCAGGCCGTCAATCTTCTCATCAAAAGGTCCTTCTGCGCCTGCCACTGCAGCTAAAGTGGGCAGAATGTCAACGCTGATGATCGGTTCCTCGCAGACAGTTCCTGGCTTGATTTGGCTTTTCCAGCGAAAGATGAATGGCACCCGCACTCCGCCTTCATACAGCATTCCTTTTCCGCCACGCAAAGGCGCATTGTCGGTCACACCCTCCCCCGCTGGAATGCCGGCAGCCAAGTAACCGCCCACGCCACCGTTGTCGCTTGAAAAAATCAAAAGCGTGTTCGCACCAAGCCCGAGCTCATCAATCGCCTTGACCACACGGCCAACGCTCTCGTCCAGACTCGAAATCATGGCTGCATAGACAGGATTGTTGTGCCCTTCCACGCCCTGTTTGCTCCGGAAATGTACAACTTTGTCCTGCTTGGCCCGGTATGGTGAATGCACAGCAAAATGCGAGAGCCAAAGCAGGAACGGTCGATCTTTGTTTCGCCTTATGAAATCCAGTGCGCGGTCGGTCAGGAAATCAGCAAGGTAAACGTCCGGCCCAACGTCCACATGCGGGTTGGTATCGAACTTGAAATGACGGCCCTGGCTGACCACCGCTTCCTGAAAGCCCTGAACCAGCGGATGATGCTCGGGGCCATCGCCAAGATGCCACTTTCCGAAATAACCGGTTGCATACCCGCTCTTCTGAAGCACCTCCGCAACTGTCACCTTTGCAGGATCAAGCTCTGTCTTGTTCCTGACAGGAATCAGCGGGCGCATCGACCAGTCAAATCGGTTGGTATCGCCAACAGTGTAGATGCCAGTCCGCGGCCCGTACTGGCCCGTCATCAAAGCCGCTCGCGTGGGCTGGCAATTCGGTCCGCAACTGTACCCGTGTGTGAAACGCATTCCTTCACTGGCAAGACGATCGATGTTTGGAGTTTCGTAGTAGCGGGAGCCTTGGCACCCCATATCCGTCCAACCAAGGTCATCGGCGAGGATGAAAACTATGTTCGGCCGTTGCGCACCCGCAATCTGCACTGGCCCGGCCAATGCAAGTGAAAATGCAAACAGCATCCACTTCGCAACAGCACGGCGCTGCACAACGTTGCGCCCCGCACCCACACAGCCCGCAATCGGCCTTCTTTCCACAATCGGTCTCATGCCCTGCAATCCCGCGGCGCTTTTGGCCGTCTCAAAAGCAGTTTGGCATGGAACAGCCGCGCGTCAATGCACCTTCTTGCCCGCCAAAATGATGTCGCGGCCCGTCAGGTACAGCAGGGCCGACAATACAAGAAACGGCGCCAGCGAAAGCACATCCGACCACGCACCCTCGGCCACGGGGTTTCTGTGGGACAACTCCACCATTTTCTGGGTGAAAACGGCGAGAGCGCGCCTGAAATCGGTCGCGTTAGGATCGGCCAAACCAAGCATGAACGCTATCAAAATGCCCGCTATCGCACCCCCTGCAATGTACCCGGAAGCCAGCAACACCCCCGGGCTCTTGTCCCCCTCG
>JARYMD010000009.1 GCA_029907285.1 Verrucomicrobiota bacterium
TCGAACGGCCGTTCCGGCTCGGCTGCCCAAACGATCTCCACAACAGCATCGGAAAGCTGCTGAACTTTGCAGGGCCAATCCCATGCGCCGCCACCGTAGCGTTTGCCCCGCGTGAACACGCGGTAATGACTCAACAATCCGTTGCTGCCGTCCAAACGCGCGCCGGTCGGCACATGCACCACGTCGGTTAAGCCCAGCGGTTTCGCCCCCTTCGCAAGTCTTCCGCGCAAAACCCCGGTGTCGAACTCGAAACCGCCGTCCGCGGCAGGGCTGAACACTCGCCCCGGCAAAACCGCATCGGCCGCCTGTGCTCCCGCGTGACCCGGCCAAAAAACCGCACACGCGATCATCATTCCACACAACAGCTCACGGCATGTTTTCCGCGCCTTGCGCCCGTTCTGGTTCCTCATGAAGGCGTTCATACTCTGATCTTGGAAGAATGGCAGCGACATCGCAATGGCCACAGGATGCACTTCATTCTGCGCCCGACGCAAGCGCTCTTGTATTTTTTGGGCAATCACTTAAATTGCTCTCATGAAAAGCGAAGTGTTGCCCGTTGAAATTCGCGGTATCATCCCGGCCGCCGGTGGAAGCGCGATATTCATCGGGAACGATGAAAAGGTCTTCGTCATCCAGGTCGAAAACAACATGGGGGCCGTCATCAGCATGTTTTTGCGCGACACCCCAAAAGAGCGCCCCCTCACACACGACCTCATGAACAACATGTTCCGCGCTTTTGGCATCACCCTCGAACGAGTCGTAATCACCGAACTGAAAAACTCAACGTATTACGCACGGCTCATCCTCCAGCAGGAAAACGAACTCGGCCGAAAAATTGTCGAGCTTGATGCCCGCCCCAGCGATTGTCTCGCCCTCGCCACCGCTGCAAAGAAACCGGTTTATGTAACAAGAGACCTGTTCGACCAGGTCGAAGACATGTCCAAATACCTCACTCAACTCAGTGAAGGTTCCAGCGATTCCGACGACACCTGAGCTTCCCAAACGTGCCCCATGGTCCAGCCAAACGGCGTTCACCACAGCCAGGCACGGCCGCAACCGAACGATGCCCTCAAAAGACTCGCATTCGTTGCATGGACAGCGCTCTGGCATCCCACCCTCCCCGGGGCGGCTTTCGACCACAGAGAGGAGGAAGGTTCGATAAGTGACTGAACCTGTCGAAGGCAGAAGTTCTGAGCGATCGGATAATCTGCGCCGACCGCGCAAATCGTCCAGACCAGCGGCTGACCCAACCCCACCAGTGGTCCTCGTCGCCGGCAGTGACGAATTCAGTGTCAAACGCCGCGCACGCCAGTTGTTCGACGCATGGCAAAAAAACACCGGCGGCATGGGCGATGAAATCATCGACGCCGATACGCGCACCGTCGGCGACGCGCTTAAAGCCATCTCACGCACCGCAGAAGCGCTCCAGACTTTGCCACTCTTCACCAACGCCAAAGTGGTCTGGATGCGCAATTGCTCTTTCCTTTCCCCCGAAAAGCCCGCCCGGTCTGACGCAGCCTCACCGCTCGAACAACCCCTCGCCGATTTCGCCGCATTCCTCCGCTCCTTCCAATGGACCAATGTCCGCCTGCTCATCAGCGGAGGACCGATCGATCTCAAAGGGCCCCTCGTATCCACCATCAGAGAAATCGGCAAAGTCGAAATCCTCGAGGGCCTCTCGGCCGCCGATCGCGATTGGGCCGAACAAGCCGAACAATTCGTGCGCGCTGAATTGGAAGCGCGCAAGCAGCAGATAGACGACGATGCACTCGGCGCTCTGGTCGCCGCCGTAGGCCCCAACCTCCGCCAGCTTGCAACTGAGACCGAAAAGGTCTCTCTGCACGCAGGCACCCGGTCCAGAATCACCAGCGCCGACGTCGCCGCCGTCGTAAGCCGACAAAAGCAAACCCAGGCGTTCGGCCTCGCAGAAGCACTGGGTGACCGTGACCTCCCCGCCGCTCTTCGCCACCTCGATGACGAGCTTTGGCAGACCGAAATCAAATCCGATCACAGTTCTCTCTCCATCCTCTACAGCCTCGTTGCCAAACTCCGGGCCATGCTCCTCATGAAAGAGCTGCAAAAGGCGGGTTTCATAAGCCCGGCCACCAGCTACCAGCAGTTCAAGTTCCGTCTCGAGCAAGTGCCCCCCAACCTCCTTGCCGAGAACCCGAAGTTCAACCCGCTCAAGGCACATCCTTACACCCTTTTCAAAGCTTCGCTCCAAACCGCAAACTACACACTCGAAGAACTCGTCAATGGCCTTCAGATCCTGCTCGACTGCAACCGGAAACTTGTCGGAAGCCAGCTCGACGAAGCCGCTCTTCTTCAAAGCGCGGTTGTGAAGATAATCGGCGTGCAAAAGCGCAACGTCGCACGCCGGACCAAAGACAGAAACTTCTAGACCGGAAATCTAACGGATCGAGGTGGTGCAGCCGACCAAGGGGCAGAAAAACAGCAGAAAAATGGGTGGCAGAAAAATAAGGGGCTGCTGATGGCTGGCTTGGCGGCACACAACAACTTGGCGCTTG
Source organism: Verrucomicrobiota bacterium (assembly GCA_029907285.1). Classification (GTDB taxonomy): domain Bacteria; phylum Verrucomicrobiota; class Verrucomicrobiia; order Limisphaerales; family J093; genus JAAYVR01. The sequence goes on from JARYMD010000009.1 coordinate 2,529, forward strand.
AATCATTTTTCTGCCCCGCGTTTTTCCGCCTTCCCAGACGCATTTCTGGTCTGAGGCTGCGCATCGCCTTGCTTGTTTCCGGCGCCAAGCTGGCCGAGGTCAGCCTGCTAATGAGAGTCATTAGGAATCCTTATGTCTGAAATGCACTTGCTAAAGTGCGCTGTGTTCTGCGCATCCATCGACGATCCCCGAGCCAGCACGGGCCAGTCTTTAACCCCCAAGCTCAAGAATGTCATTGCTGCTCCGGTGAACCAACCCTTCCGCGAGCTTTGAGCCAGATCATGATCATCCCAAGATCAGACGGCGACACACCGGAAATCCGCGATGCCTGCCCCAACGTCTGTGGCCGGATTCGCTTCAGCTTCTGTCGCGATTCAGTCTTCAAACCCAGAATCGCGTCGTAATCCACCCAATCCGGAATCACCATGCTTTCCATCTGGCGCATGCGCTCTACTTCGGCCTGTTGCCGCTCAATGTAACCAGCGTACTTGATGATCACTTCGACTTCTGCGGCAACGTCCTCAGGCACAGGCGATTCAGGCTGCGGAAGATCAACGTGCTTAACGTCCGGCCTCTTCAACACCTGCTCCAATGTCAGCGACCCGTCCTTCGTCGAGCGCAAACGTTCAAGCTCTGCATTGATCGCAGTTTCTTTCGCTAAGAACTTCTCATAGCGAGACTTTGGCAGGAGCCCAACTTCATAACCTATCCTGCAAAGCCGCAGGTCCGCGTTGTCTTGTCGGAGCAAAAGCCTGTACTCCGCCCGCGAAGTGAACATCCGATATGGTTCGCTGGTCCCTTTGGTCACCAAGTCGTCGATCAAGACTCCTATGTACGCTTGATCACGGCCAAGGACGAGCGGTGGAAGCCCTTTGACACGCAACGCGGCGTTAATGCCGGCCATGATTCCTTGGCCGGCGGCTTCCTCGTAACCGCTCGTCCCGTTGATCTGACCAGCCAAAAACAGGTTGTTGCATGCTTTGCTTTCGAGCCATGGAGTCAGTTGGGTGGGATCAGCGTAGTCGTACTCCACTGCATAGGCCGGTCGCATGATCTCTGCGTTTTCACATCCGACGACCGAGTGGACCAAGGCGACTTGGACTTCGTACGGCATGCTTGTTGAAAGGCCGTTGATGTAGATTTCCTCGGTGTTGATGCCTTCGGGTTCCAAGAACAACTGATGCCGCTGCTTGTCCGCGAAACGAACGATCTTATCCTCGATTGACGGGCAATACCTCGGGCCGACACCTTTGATCACTCCCGCGTAGAGCGGTGACTTGTGGAGGTTTGCCCGAACGATCTCGGCCGTTTTGCTGGTAGTATATGTTATGTGACATGGGACTTGGCCGCCAGCTTGCGCCAAGACCGAGTTCGGCGGATAGGCCGACGTCCGGTGTCGAGTGCCAATCCCCGGTTCTTCTTGTTCCACGTGGAACAATTCATCTGTCCAGTGGCTGAAATAAGGCACCGGTTCGTCCCCGTCCTGCCGTTCTGTCTTCGAGAAATCGATCGTCCGCCGCAAGAGCCGTGGCGGTGTGCCCGTCTTCAGTCTGCCCAAGCTCAAGCCAATCGCTTTCAACGATTCACTCAGCTTTGCTGCCGCTGCCTCGCCCGCACGTCCGCCTTCGATCCTCGTCATCCCGAAATGCAGCAACCCCCTCAAAAATGTCCCAGTGGTCAAGATCACCGTGCGCCCTGCAAACCGAACCCCGAGCGCAGTCTCAATCCCGGTCACCCTGCCCGCCTCAGTCGTTACCGCCACAACCTCGCCCTGCGCACAGGAAAGTCGGTCTTGCCGTTCGCAGACTTTCTTCATCTGGAATTGGTATGCCTTTTTGTCGCATTGCGCGCGCGGTGCCCACACGGCCGGACCCTTCTTTCGATTCAGCACTCTGAATTGGAGCCCGCTGAGGTCAGTTGCCAATCCCATCTCCCCGCCCAAAGCATCGATCTCCCGCACCAAATGACCCTTTGCAAGTCCGCCTATGGCAGGGTTGCACGACATCTGGCAGATGGTGTCCAAGTTCATGGTAATCAACAAGGTTTCCATTCCCATCCTCGCCGCAGCCAACGCCGCTTCAACACCAGCATGGCCACCACCAACCACAATAACATCGCACTGCTTCAGTTCCTGACGCACGGCGCGATCATACCACAAGATTATTCGGGCGACAACAGGCAAAGAGCTGGGAGGATGATGAGTGATGCGTGACGCGTGACGCGTGATGCGTGAAATTTGGGAATTCAGATTCGACGATTTCTCTGTGGCGGGACGAGACAGCCTGATCCAGCGTCAGACAACAGCAACAGATTTGTAATTAGATGCACTTATTGTGCCTATAAGTGCCTTTTGCACTTGCTGCATGGTTCGTTTTGTGACATGCTCCCACAGTGTCAAACACGCAGTTTACATGACCCCCTTCCAGCGCAACGAACTGGCACATCGCCTCGCCAAACTGGCCCGAAACGGCGCGTTCATCGGGACTTCGTCTTGGAAATACGAAGGCTGGCTCGGCCAGGTCTATACAACAGAGCGCTACACCCACCACGGTGAGTTCTCAAAAGCAGCGTTCAATCGCACATGTCTGCATGAGTACGCCGAGACTTTCAAGACAGTCTGTGTTGACTCCGCTTACTACCGGTTTCCAGAACCGCCTGATCTGCAGTTCCTTGCGTCACAAGTGCCTGATGACTTTCTCTTCGCCATCAAGGTGACAGACCAAATCACCATCCGGCGTTTCCCAAACCTCGCACGGTTCGGTCCGCGTGCCGGCCAACTCAACTCCGAGTTCCTTAATCCCGATCTCTTCGCTTCAAAGTTCGTTGCGCCCTGCGAAACGATCAAGCCCAAGATTGGTCTGCTGATTTTCGAGTTCTCCACGTTTCATAAGTCCGAGTTCGAGCGCGGCCGCGATTTTGTCGCTGCGCTCGATACGTTCCTCGGCCGCGTTCCCAAGGGGTGGCCATACGGCGTCGAAATCCGTAATGCGACCTTTCTTGAGCCCCTCTACTTTGAAGTCCTCCGAAAGCATGGGGTGACACATGTGTTCAATAGCTGGGAACGAATGCCGCCTTTGCCGGCACAACTTAAGCGGCCAAGCTCTTTCACCAACGACGTCATGGTGGCCGCACGGCTGCTTCTGGACCCCGGCCACCCATACGCTTTTGCTGTCAAAGAGTTTAGCCCATATGACCGGATTGTCCGCCCAAGCCCATCCGCACGCACGGGAGCGGTCGAGATAATTCAGAGTGCGACCGGCGCAAACCCGAAACGCGCGTTTATCTACGTCAACAACCGCTTGGAAGGCAATGCGCCGCAAACAATTTGGGCAATCCTAGACCAAGCCGGCGCCTGACACAGTGCAAACAACTGCCCGTGAATTCATTCCGTTGCCCGCTCGCCAGCGCGCCTTAATCCTCTACGAGGACAAGAACGTGCTGGTGATCGACAAGCCAGCCGGCTGGATACTCGCACCACGGCACTGGAAACACACTTCCCGAAACCTCCAACGCGCTCTTGAGATCACAATCCAAGAACACCATGTGTGGGTAAAGAGGCGCAACCTTCGATTTCTTCGGTATGTCCATCGTCTTGACGCTGAAACGTCGGGCTTGGTCATCTTGGCACGCAACAGACTGGCACTGAAGCGCTTCACGCAGCTCTTCGAGATCGGCAGTGTGAAGAAACTTTACGTCGCAATCGTGCCCGGGCTGCCGCCCAAAACTTGGCGTTCTTCGATGCCGATCTCAATTTGCATGGCGCCTCAGCCACAAGTCAAAGTCGGCAGAGCTGAGGGCAAACCTGCTTCCACGAGTTTCACCCGCATCGCCACCTATATCCTGCCAAATAGTGCGGCGTGCTCGGTGGTTCTGGTTGAACCGCAAACAGGCCGAATGCACCAAATCCGCGCGCACTTGTCGGCCACAGGATTCCCGGTGTTGGCCGACCCATTGTACTGGGATGTCCGGCTCGACAGAGACAAGTTTCCCGCGGGATCTGACGATTACCCGCTCGGGCTGCGTGCTGCTGCTCTCGGATACCCGGACCCTGTCAAAAAAACTCCATGCACGATTATCGCAGAGGTGTCACATTTTCTTGCTGCATTCCGGGCACCAAAACCGGTCATTCAAACAGTGGAAAATGCTGTGAAAAACTGGGAAACAAGGCCCGGTCAGCCGCCGAACAACGGGACTGAACAGAGCAATCGACAAGATGTTCACAATGGTTGACCACGCACAAATGCTTGAGCCAACCTTGACAACGAATGTTGTTTGACCTATTCAGAGCCCTTAATAATATGACTCTGAGACGCGCAACACTGTCGTCTTAACACCGAATGAAACTGTCCATAGCAAAAGATCAGCTTAGCGATGGCCTGCAAGCGATACACACTATCGTACCTTTGCGGACAACATTGCCCATTCTCTCCAATGCGCTTGTTCGGACCGTGGAAGGCCAGGTCGAACTGACAGCCACGGATTTGGATGTGACAATATCAGCCACCGTCGGAGCCAGAGTCGATGTGCCTAGTGCAGTGACACTGCCAGTGAAGAAGCTCGCCAGCATCGTAAGAGAACTCGCCGTTGGAGAGATCGAGATCGAGGTTGACGACAAGTTGTGCGCGGCAATTAGTGCAGGCCCGTCTTACTTCCGGATCAATGGGCTCTCGGCTGATGATTTTCCACCTATGCCGGACATAGGCGGTGCGCCGCTTGTCACGATGCCACAGGATAGATTCAAGCGCTTGATTCAAAGAACAGCTTTCGCTGCATCAAACGACGAGAGCCGCTATGTGTTGAACGGCCTGTTCTTTTCGTTCAAGGAACACAAGCTGACAACCGTTGCCACAGATGGCCGCCGGCTTGCATTGGCAGAGGACGAAGTTGAACTGAGCTTGGATGGCACGTGCGAGTTCATCGTGCCGAGCAAGTCGGTTGCTGAGATCGCGCGGCTGGTCAAAGGCACGGGCGAAGTTGAGATTTGGGTTGCGCAAAACCAGGCCGCGTTCAATTTCAGGCCCGAGCAGGGCGTGCGATCCCGCTTGGTGACGAAGCTGGTTGAAGGTGTCTATCCGAGTTACCAGCAGGTTATTCCGCGCGAGTGCAAGGAGCGCGTCACTCTCATTCGGGACGAATTTGTGCGGGCCCTCAGACGCGCTGAGATCATGACCAGCGAGAAGAGCAACTCTGTGAAGTTGAGCTTCACGAGGGACAATCTGTTGATCACGTCCAATACTCCGGACGTAGGCGAAGCGCGCGAGTCTCTGGCTGTGAACTACAAAGGGGCGGACATGGTGATAGCGTTCAACCCGCGTTTTCTGCTCGATGCTCTCGAGGCCTTGGATGACGACGAGGTGTATCTAGAGTTGACCGACGAGTTGAGTCCGGGCCTTCTCAAGACAAGCAGCCCGTTCTTGTACGTCATCATGCCGATGCGGCTCAATTAGCCCGGAAACCTCACCGTCTCACCGGCCCAACACACCCAAAGCTTTGTTCCGGTAAGATTTCTTGGCGCGCATATTTCGCAGCCCGGGGTAGCCGCAACCAAAGTTGAATTGCAGGCAGCGACTTGGTGCCTGCACCCATTGACGAGAGCCGTCTCCCACGCCGGGCTGCGAAATATCCGCTGCGACTCCATCGCAGGGAAAAGCACCCTGAAAATAAAGTGCCAGACACTTTGTTTGTGCACGAAACCCTGCAGCCAAGTAGGGCGCGCCGTCCTCGGCGCGCCGTCGCTGTGACAGACACTTTTCTCATTTCCGCGTAAACGCGGAACTCCAACAGCGGCCGGTTGTCCCGGACTTTAGGCGATGCCACACCCGCAGCCGTTGGAGTCCCGACTTTAGGCGGACTTGAAAAAAGCACTCATTGAGCAGCGACGCTTTGTCCGTTGTCCGTTGGGCGTTGCATGTTGAACGCTCCCAGATAGATGGCGCATTCGGCGAACCGATCAGAACGCTCAACGTTCAACGTTCAACGTGTTAGATCGAGGGGCGTACGGCCGACGGACGCCCGGCCGCTGGGCCAACGTCGTCGGCCCGGGCCTCACTGAGGTGGCACGGCAACGGACCTGACTTGCGAGACAGTCGCCGAAATTTGCGGGGCAAAACGGTCACTCGCCATGTACTTGAACAGGCTGTGCTTGAACTGGCGGGCGACAGGGTTCGTGTGAAGATCACGTTCAAGGTCAATGCTGCAGACGACGAGTCTGCCCTGGCCGACTTTGGCCTCGAACAGCAACCCGAGCTTTCGCGCCGTCACCCAATCGTCGATCACTTGCACCGTGGGGCGGAGTTCGACCGGTATTTGGTCGAGTATCATTGCGCTTGATCGGGTCACAAGGTACCACCACTGCCAGTTGCTGTGGAATTCGGTGGGGAACTCGGCGAACAACGGATGCTGCGGTCTGCAAAGTATGCCGAGTGTGTGGGGTGGCTGCCGGCCTGTCCACGCAGTGTTCCAGAATATGCTCGAGAACCCCAACTGGACCCTGCCCAGCTTTGGATCGGGGCGGACACGCGCAGGTGGCAACAACCAGACAACTGTGTCGCCGGCTTCCAAGCCACGAGCAATTTCATCAGTCAATTCGTGAGTGACCTTGATCGAGGCGGGTGGTGTGATCTCCAACTGTGCCGGGTACACCCAGACGTCCCAGTCGTTGTCGATTTTCGCGGTGGTTTTCGCGGTGGTTGAACCTCGGCTTTTGTGAAGGCCAACCACAAGTTTGTACCGAGCCGGCACAGGCACGTTCTGCAGATCAACGCGCACATGGCCGAGCGGAATTGCGTTGCCGGTGAGAATGATTTGGCGAGGGAGCGTGCCTGAGCGGGCGACAGAGCCGTTTTGGTGGACGAGTTGCCAGCGGACTTCGGCGCCGTGGATCGGGGCTGGCCCGAAATTCGCGGCTTCGATGTCAGCTTCCAACGCCTCATTTTGTGTAAAGACGCGTTTGTCCATGCGAGCGAGCAGGACAGTGGGTCCGCAGAACCTGCTGAATTCGCGCGCCGTGACGTAGCCTTTCTCACCCCAGAACGGGTCAAGAACGCCGACGAGGGCGGTGCCTTGTCCGGGGAAATCGTGCAGGTCGAGCAATTGGAACCCGCCCATGCAGGGCGTGCGCAACGCGGATTCGATCTCTTCCTTGTAACAGAGGGTCTGCAATTTGCCGGATGCGAGGAGGAAATCGCGCGCTTGGCCGAGCATACCGTGTTCGGCCAGCCTGTCGCGGAAGATTTCGAAATTGCGCGGTTTCAGGTAGCCGGTGTATTTGGGCATTTCATCGAAGTTGGGATATACGCACCATTGTCCAATTTCATGGCTGATGACCGGCACTTTCCGCGCAGCGACATACGCGCGGTAATCGGTGCGGGTTTCGGGCGGCAGGGCGTTTATGCGGCTTTTGAGTCCGGCTCCCCATGCTTGAATGCGCGGGTCTGGCGTGACGTGGAACTGGTCTTCTGGGAGCTGCGGCCAACCAGCGCCGCCGCTGTAGAGTCGGCGCGGATCAAGCTTCTTGTAATGGGCGACCCATTTTTTCAAATACGCTTCGTGTTGTCTGCCGCCGGGTTCATTGCCGTAAAGCATGAACACAAAAGACGGATGATTCCCATAGGCGCGCAGAATGCGATCGGCTTCATCGTAGAGCCATTGGTCCACAGGCTTGCCATCGCCAAGCGTGGTCGATTGGTTTGCCCATGAAGCGCATTCGACGTGCAAGTACATCCCGAGCTCGTCTGCCGCGTCGAACGCAGCTTCGGGCGGGCACCACGAATGAAACCTGAGATTGTTCAACCCATGCGCCTTTGCGATGCGAATGAGACGCCGCCATTCGCCGATCTCAGTGGGCGGGTGGCCGGTCTTTGGGAAAATGCAGCACTCGAGTGTCCCACGCACAAACGTCTTGTGCCCGTTGACAATGAACTGTGTACCGTCTGTGGCGATGTCGCGAAACCCGAACGTGTCTCTGGCGATGTGCGATTGCCGCTCCGGCTCTGAACGGAGTTCGGTGGTTACCTCGTAAAGCGCCTGATTGAACTCGCTCCAGTGCTCAGCAGGGCGCTCCAGCCGCACAATCACAGTGTTCGTCTGTCGTAGGATGACATTTGTTCCGCCAACTTGAGTTGTGCCAGGGGAATCGAAAGCGGTTTTTGCTCGCCCCAGTCTGGCGCCGGATCGTTTGTCGCGCACTTCTGTGGCCAGCGTGCATGCGACCTTGTGTGGCGCTTTGGTGTGAACGCAAACCTCGACGCGCACGGTGTTGTCGCCTTCGGTGAAAATCCGCTGATGATCGATCCAGACGTTTGGCCTTGGTTCGAGTCGGATTTGTCCCACGATGCCGTTCCAGTTGCCCTGGGTATGATCCGAAACGCTGTGGGAATTGCGGCCAACATCGATAACAAGCCTGTTGTCCACGCGCACCGTGAGTGTGTGGCGGCCCGGCGCAAGCAGGCCAAGGTCATATTCGTGCGGGGTGGAAAGGCTGAGGTTTGAACCCTTTGATTCGCCATCCACCCATACACGAGTTTCCCAATGCGGGCGTTCGAGGATGAGGAAGACCGAGCAGCCGGCCCAGCGCTGCGGCACGACAACGTCCTTCTGATACCACGCTGCTCCGGCGTAGTATTTCTCGGGTTGGAGCCAGAAGGGGACTTTCACTGTCGGCGGATGCCTGTATCTTTCATACTCTGGCGCGTCAAACCAGGAACGGTCCACGATGTCACCCGTCCACGGTGTGTTGGTGGAAACCTCGTCGCCGATGCCCTGTTCCAGGAGGGAACCCGGGAGGCGTATCTGGTGTGTGAAAGTCTGCTGATACCAACGCTGGTTGAGCCCAAGGTCTTGCGGGTCTAACTTGAACTTCCAGGTCCCGTCCAAGGAGAAACCCGGTTGTGCTGCGAAGCACAGCGCCGAACATGCTGCGGAAATGGAAGCGGAGAGAGCCCAGTGTCGGAACGTTCGAACTCTTGAAATCATGGGTGGAGGTTAAGGCGCGGCCAGCCCATTTTCAAACCCAGACTGACATGGCGGTGGTTTTGAGAATCGGCTTGGAATTGTTTGCAACCCCCGGGCGCACTGCTATTCTTCCTTATGCTGCGAGACGCAGATACCTATGGAACCAGAGTCACAATCGCGCATTGAACACTTGACCGCCGTGAAGCTCGAAGACAAACAAAGCGAGCCCGACCACCGCAAACTGCGGATAGACAAGGTCGGCGTGCGCGGCCTCCGTTTCCCAATCCAGCTCCGGGACAAGGCGCATTCGGTCCAAAACACAATCGCCACTATAGGGATGTACGTGGACCTGCCAAAGGAGTTCAAGGGAACCCACATGAGCCGGTTCCTCGAAGTGCTCAATGCCCACGGGAACCTGATCCACGTCGAAAACATTCCCGATATCCTTCGAGCGATGCAGCGCAAGCTCAAGGCCAAGACAGCGCACATCGAAATGGAGTTTCCATATTTCCTCGAAAAACGCACCCCGGCCAGCGGGTTGGCGGGGTTGATGGATTACACTGCACGGTTCACCGCGACCGCGTGCGGGAATGAGATGGACTTTGTTTTGACGGTTATTGCCAATGTTACGACCGTGTGTCCTTGTTCGAAAGCAATCAGCAGGCACGGCGCCCACAACCAACGCAGCGCTGTCACCCTCCAAATCCGGTCAACCAAATCGGTCTGGATCGAAGACGCGATAAGCATCATCGAAGATTCCGCCAGCGGCGAATTGTTCTCGCTCCTGAAACGCGAGGACGAAAAGTTCGTGACCGAACGCGCCTACGAGAATCCCGTTTTTGTCGAAGACTTGGTTCGGAACGTTGCACTTCGGCTCAACGCGCACCCGGATGTGACATGGTACAAGGTGGAGGCGGAAAACTTCGAGAGCATCCACAATCACAACGCCTACGCCTGTATCGAAAAGGGCTGACGAGGCTCAGACTTCATCCTCTCGTAAGCCATTCTGTACAAGCAACGGCAGGGTGCGCCGTCCCCGGCGCGCCGAATACATCAGCACATGTCGTGATTCCGGCTCGCTGGGGACAGCGAGCCCTACCGTGCATGAAACATTCCATGCAGGCAGGGCGCGCCCTGCCCCGAGCGCCGTTTGCGCCCTCAAGAACGCGTGCTACTATCCTCATTGCTGACGACTGCGCCGTTGAACCAGCGGGCAGCACGACGGGAAAAACAAAAGAACAGTTAACCGACAAACGACAGTGAGAAGTTATGCCACACGAACTACCACCATTGCCGTACGCGAAAGACGCGCTCGAACCTTACATCGACGCGCTCACGATGGAAATCCACCATGGCAAGCACCATGGCGCTTACGTTGCCAATCTCAACAAAGCCATAACCGGACACTCGGCTCTCGAGTCAATGCCCATCGAGCGTTTGCTGGCCAACCTCGGCTCAGTCCCGGATTCCATCCGCACCACAGTCCGCAACAACGGCGGCGGCCATTGGAATCACACGTTCTTCTGGCGCATAATGGGCCCGGGTTGTGGAGGAGCGCCTACCGGCCAGCTTGCAGATGCAATCGCTTCAACGTTCGGCAGCTTCGACGCTTTCAAGGAGAAGTTTGAAGCGGCCGGCCTTGGCCGGTTCGGAAGCGGCTGGGCATGGTTGCTCTTGAACGGCGGCAAACTCGAAATCACCTCGACGCCCAATCAGGACAATCCGCTCATGGGCAGGGACATCGCCGGATGTGAAGGCATACCCATTCTTGGCGTGGATGTTTGGGAGCATGCTTATTATCTCAAGTACCAGAACCGCCGCGGCGATTACTTGAAAGCGTGGTGGAACGTCGTGAACTGGAGCGAGGTGGCCAAACGTTACGCAGAATCGCTGCGTTAATCCCGGCATCTCACCGGCCACCCCTCAGAGACGCCCATGACTTCAGTCCGGTGAGATTTCTGCGTTGTCATGGGGAACTTGCGCGGCCATCGCAATACCTGAGCCTTGGTGATTCAGAAGGGCACAGCATGCGACTGTGGGGCAGAAAAATGTATGGCAGAAAAATGGTCCCTGAAATGAGTCACTGTTTGGCAGTGCGGTTAACATTCATCCGCACCTCGTTCTTTTGCGACCCATTTTCCTTCCGATGATTTTCCTTCGCCAACATTCTTCTGTCCCATTCCCACTGGGCAGTCGAACCCTTCTGGTGTTTTGTCAGCGTTAATTGCAGGTGGTCGGGGGCTTGAAGTCGCGGTCGGCCAACTGCAGCCTTAATGCTCGTGCGACACGCCCTGTTAATCACTCCGTTGCTGGTGCTTGCGCCGCTTGGATATTGGCTCTATGCCTTTATCACTACAAATGTGGCATGCATGTTAGCACGGGCACACACGCTTGGTCGAGAGAACGACTTCGGCTGCGCGTTCGCAAGCGTTGATCCAATCTAGTGATTCGCGCGAAGCGTCGAGAAGACTTTGGGTGTGCCGCGCAAAGGGGGGAAGTGTTGGCATGCTGCTGGTCGCAGGTGCATTGCTGCGGATTGTTGCTGCGCTTGCTGCGGATGGCGGCGCATTGCCATGGGACATTCAGTCGCTCGACCAGGTTTTATTCGATCGGCCGCGCTGGTTCCCGGTGGCGCAGAACTGTCGGTGCCGCCTCTTCGCTTGCACGGGTATATCGACACAATCCCCGGCGCCGACACCGAGATCAATCGGTGCGGTTGTGACCACGCCGATCGTGGCCGATTGGGGTGAAGAGCAGGAGCCAGTGCTGCGCATCACAGCGTTCTTCTCCCACTCGGCGGACGGACTGAAGATGGAGGGGACGAAGCCTTGGGGCCACCGCATTGTTCTGTCCAGCACGACGGACCTGTGTCGATGGTCTGATTGTGGCACGAACGACACGAGCGACACGCGTTTTCACTTCGTTTTCCCCGCGCCACCGACCACCGGCGTTACCTTCTATCGTGTCTGCGACATTGACTGGTAACCCAGGGCTGGTCACTGCGACTCCGGGGCGGAGCACACATTGTGAATGTGCGGTGGCACGAACAGGCGCAGCAGAACCATGCAAGGCAGATAAGCGCCATAATGACACACACGTGCGCCATGTGCCAGCGACACTTTGACTCATTTTTCTGCTTTCTGCGGGTGTTTGTATTGAGATAAGTGGCTGATAATCTGCTGATTGTGTGTTTCGGGTAATTCGGCATTATTAATGCATTTCGATGAGGTGAAGTGCGGGTCGGCTCAGCTCGGGTGAGTTGAGCGACGTGTACCTGCTCGCCGCAAATGGTAAATGCGGACCCTTTTGCGGCGCCTGAGGTTGAACAAGTTCGCGACTAGGAAGGTCAGATATGAACGCATTGACTCGTTGGAATCCATTCAGGGAGATCGAAGAGATGCAGCGGCGGATGGCCTCTCTGTTCGACTGGAATCCTTTCCGTCGCGGCAGTCTTACCACGGAAGACGAGAACATATCGGTGCCGGAATGGGCGCCGTTGGTTGACATCTCCGAAGACGACACGGAGTACCTGATCAAGGTTGAACTCCCTGAAGTCAAGAAGGAGGATGTCAAGGTCACTGTGGAAGGCGGCACACTGACGATCTCTGGTGAACGCAAAGCTGAGAAAGAGGAAAAGGGTCGTAAGTTCCACCGCGTCGAGCGGTACTATGGGCGGTTTGAGCGCAGCTTCGCTGTGCCTGACAATGCCGACGCAGACAATGTGAAGGCTGAGTTCAAGGACGGCGTGCTGCGGGTGCATCTGCCCAAGAACGAGAAGGCCCGTCCGAAACAAATTGAAGTGAAAGTTTCTTAACAAGGTTAGGGACACTGCCGGGTGGCGAGGCGCGCTCGCCGCCCGGTTTTTGGTGTGCGCAAGCGCAAGGGGGAGAGCTTTGAGTTGCCGTTTTGGATTTGCGGCGGGTTGCGACGGCGGATGTTGCCGGGGATGAAGTAAAATTGCAGAAAGCGGAGTTTTGAAGACAATCAAATCTGGTCTAATTTGAAAGGGTTTTATGACAACTAAACATACTTATTTGCGTGGGGTTGGTTTTGGCGGTTGCTTGGCGATTGCATCAGCGGTTCTGTGGTTCTCCAGTGTTGAAGCAGGGTCGCCGCCCAAGCTCAAGGTTGATGATTCGGCATTGCCGACAGAGTCGCGGCCGACCTTGTCGTTCAGTCATGTGGTCAAGAAGGTTGCGCCGAGCGTTGTCAATATTTACAGCACTAAAACGGTCCGCCAGAATCCTGTGTTCTCACCTTTCTTCGACGACCCATTTTTCCGCAGGTTTTTTGGTGTGCCGTTCGAGAGCATCCCGCGCGAGCGGCGTGAACAGAGCCTTGGCTCGGGTGTGATTGTGACCGAGGACGGCTACATTTTGACGAACAACCACGTCGTGGAAGGGGCTGACGAAGTGAAGGTGGCGCTTCAAGACGACAAGACGACATACGAGGCCAAGATCGTTGGAACTGACCCTCAGACCGACATTGCTGTTCTCAAGATTGATGGGAAGAAGTTTCCGGCGATTACAGTGACTGACAGCGACAAACTGGAAGTGGGGGATATTGTCCTTGCAATAGGCAATCCGTTTGGGGTTGGACAGGCAGTGACCATGGGGATCGTGAGCGCCACTGGCCGCGGCGGCATGGGGATAGTTGATTATGAGCATTTCATTCAGACGGACGCTTCGATTAACCCGGGCAATTCCGGCGGTGCGCTGGTCGATGCAATGGGCCGGCTTGTGGGGATAAACCAATCGATCATCAGCCGGAGCGGGGGGAATCAGGGCATCGGGTTTTCTGTGCCGATCAACCTTGCGCGGTACGTGATGGAGCGGCTTGTGACGGATGGCAAGGTCACGCGCGGTTATCTTGGGGTGATGATTCAACCAGTGACGCCGGACCTGGCCAAGGAGTTCAAGTTGCCGGAAAACACCGGCGCGCTTGTGGGCGAAGTGACGGCCGATTCACCAGCTCAAGAGGCCGGGCTCAAAGAAGGCGATGTCATCATCGAGTTCAACGGAAAGAAGGTTAATGACAGCAGGCACTTGCGTCTGATGGCTTCACAAACGCCTCCGGGCACAAAAGTCCCGGTCAAGGTCTTGCGTGAGGGCAAAGAGCTGACTTTCACGGTGAAACTGGGCGAGCTGGAACCGGAGAAGTTGGCGAAAGCGGGGCGGTCATCGGGCGGGCTGCGGCGTGAGTCGGCCGCGGACCCGTTGGATGGCGTGACTGTTGATGACCTTGATTCTCGGTCGCGGTCTCGGCTGGGCATTCCGTCCAACGTCAGGGGGGCATTGGTTGTGGAAGTTGATCCCGACTGTCCTGCTGCAGAAGCGGGCCTTCGCGCAGGCGACGTAATCATTGAAATCAACCGCCAACGTGTCACCAACGCTGACGAAGCCATTGCAGCCAGCGAGAAGGTCAAGGGCGATCGTGTGTTGTTGCGTGTGTACAGCGGCGGTGGAAGCCGGTACATCGTCATCAACGCCGGCAAACGCCGTTGAACAGGCATCGGTCATCTCTCGAAGATAACCGGCCGGGTTGCCATGATGATGCGCCCGGCCGGAAATGCACTGACTGTCACTCCGATTGAAATGATTCCGGCATGGACCTGAACAAGTTCACAGAAAAATCCCAAGAAGCGCTGGTTGAAGCCCAAAACATCGCCAGCAGAAACCAGCATCAAGCTGCTGATGTCGAGCACCTGTTGCTTGCTCTGTTGGAGCAAGAGGGCGGGTTAATCCCGCGCCTGTTCGAGAAAGCCAGAGTTTCGCCAGAGCTGCTCAAGACCAAGATCGAGGAGGAACTGGCGCGAATCCCGCGTGTGTCGGGTGGGGACACGACAGCACAAGGCGTTTACGTGACGCAACGGCTCAACAAGCTGCTGGTTCACGCCCTTGACCATGCCAGGAAGCTCAAAGACGAATATGTCTCTGTGGAACACCTTGTGCTGGCCATGTTCGACGAGCCGCACACGACCGGTGTGGGAAAGGTGTTTGGCAAGCTCGGGGTGCGCAAGGAGGATTTCCTCAAGGCACTCACCGAAGTGCGCGGCAACCAGCGCGTCACCAGTGCCAACCCCGAGGCAACGTACGAGGCTCTCGAGAAATACGGGCGAGACCTGACACGGCTGGCGGCCCAGAACAAGCTCGATCCCGTGGTAGGGCGCGACATGGAAATTCGCAGGTGCATCCAGGTACTTTCGCGTCGCACAAAGAACAATCCCGCCCTGATTGGCGAGCCTGGTGTTGGAAAGACAGCGATTGTGGAAGGTCTGGCAAGGCGCATCGTGGCGGGGGATGTGCCGGACAGTTTGCGTGACAAACGGATCGTTGCGCTTGATCTTGGCGCGCTCATTGCGGGCGCCAAATACAGGGGCGAGTTTGAAGAGCGGCTGAAGGCTGTTTTGCAGGAAGTGACCAAGGCCCGGGGCCGCATCGTCCTGTTCATAGACGAAATCCACACTGTGGTTGGCGCGGGCGAGGCGGAAGGGGCGATGGACGCCGGCAACATGCTCAAACCAATGCTCGCTCGCGGCGAATTGCATTGCATCGGCGCCACAACGCTCGACGAGTACAGAAAGTACATCGAAAAAGACGCTGCCCTCGAGCGCCGTTTCCAGCCGGTCATGGTCAACGAACCGACTGTTGAGGACACAATCTCGATCTTGCGCGGGTTGCGCGAACGCTACGAGCTTCATCACAGGGTCCGAATCCAAGATGCGGCGCTTGTCGCTGCGGCTCAGCTTTCGCACAGATACATCTCGGATCGGTTCCTTCCCGACAAGGCAATAGACCTTGTCGATGAAGCTGCAGCCAAGCTCCGGACCGAGATGGAGTCGATGCCGGAAGAACTCGAGCAGCTCGAACGCCGCGTCACACAGCTCGAGATCGAGCGCGAAGCGCTCAAGAAAGAAAAAGATCAGGCCAGCAGAGAACGTCTTGCTGCGCTCGAAAAAGAACTTGCCAACCTCAAGAACGAGCGCGATGCGCTCAAGGCTCAGTGGGAATCCGAGAAAAGCGCTGTTGAGGAAATCCAGAAACTTCGCGAGGCAATCGAGTTGGCGCGGACCGAGATGGAAAAAGCCCGGCGGCAAAACGATCTTTCGCGCGTGGCTGAGTATCAATACGGCAGAATCCCCGCCCTCGAAAAGCAGCTCAAAGAACTCGAAGCCAAAGCAGCCAATGCCGCCAAGAACGGCCGGAGGCTTTTGCAGGAAGAGGTCACTGCCGAGGAAATTGCCGAGGTGATTTCGCGTTGGACCGGAATCCCGGTCGCGCGTCTTATGGAAGGCGAAAAAGAGAAACTGCTTCGCCTTGACGAGATACTTCACCAGCGGGTGATTGGGCAGGACGAGGCGGTGAAGGCTGTTGCCGACGCTGTTATTAGGGCGCGCAGCGGGCTGAAGGACCCGAAACGGCCCATTGGCTCGTTCATTTTCCTTGGCCCTACGGGCGTTGGCAAAACCGAACTGGCACGTGCGCTGGCGGAAGCTCTGTTTGATAACGAGGACAACATTGTCCGGATCGACATGAGCGAATACATGGAAAAGCACGCGGTGGCGCGGCTGATAGGCGCGCCCCCGGGGTACGTCGGATACGAAGAAGGCGGCCAGCTCACCGAGGCTGTCAGGCGCAAGCCATATACTGTCATTCTATTCGACGAAATCGAGAAGGCGCATCACGATGTTTTCAACGTGCTTCTGCAGATTCTCGACGACGGCCGGCTCACCGACAGCCACGGGCGGACTGTGGATTTCAAGAACACGCTGATCATCATGACCAGCAACATCGGCAGCCCGCACCTTATTGAGAATGCCAGCCAATCGGGCCAGATCGCCGACAATATCCGCACCAGGGTGTTGTCCGAGCTGAGAGCGCATTTCCGGCCCGAGTTCCTCAATCGCGTGGACGAGATCGTGCTTTTCAAGCCGCTGACACTTTCCGAGATAGAACAGATTGTCGAACTCCAGTTGAAACTTTTGCGGGCGCGACTTGCTGACCGGCGCATTGAGCTGGTTCTGACAGAAGCCGCGAAAGAACATATCGCGCGCGAAGGGTATGATCCGGTTTACGGCGCCCGGCCGCTCAAGCGGTTCATTCAACGCAACCTCGAAACCAGCCTGTCAAGAAAACTGCTTGCGGGCGAGATCACCGACAACAGCCGCGTCACGGTTGACTTGCGCAGAGGAGAGCTTGTTTTCACCGCCGAAAAGATCGGAAAGCAACCAGGTGCAAAGTAGAGCTCATCCTCAAAGAAACATGACGCTGCCTCTCCGAAAGCCAAACATTCTCAGCAAAGCATATGAAAAACCCAAAGTTACTGATCGTTACTGACCTCGGCCTGTTGCGTGCCTACCGCCGCGAGCTCACTCCCATGGGCACGCCAAGGCTCGAGTTGATTGAAGAAACCCGTTTCGAGGATGCCCACGTTCGCGTGAAAGACAAGGTCACCGATTTTGCGGGCAGGCGTGGAGCCAGCGGAGGCAGCCACGTTGGCACTACGCTCGCAGATGCCCACAATCTGGAGCTTGAAATCCGGCGCCGACTCATCAGGAAAATCGCCGCCCAGATCAAATCCCTGATTCAGCGCACAAATGACCACGGAGTTTGGCTCGCCGCTCCAAAAGAGATCAATCATCTCATTCTGGACGAATTGCCACAGAGCCTGCGCCCGCGCATCGAGGTTAATCTCGCGCGCGATCTTGCAAAGGCCGACAAGTGCGAGCTGCTCAAGAGTTTCCCGCGCCCGGAGGTGGAGCTCAAGGAATTCCAAGTTTCAGGTTCTCGCGCGTGAGGACAGGGGCCGCTCACAGAACAGAGTGCTTTTACCATGCGCTGGTCGATAAGAATTGCACGTGTCGCAGGCATCGACGTCAAACTTCACCTGACGTTTCTCCTGTTTCTTGCCTGGATAGGATTCAGTTACTACCAGCGGGGTGGCAGTGCCGCTGCCGTTGAAGGGACGGTCTTTATACTGGCGATATTCGGCTGTGTGCTGCTCCATGAATTCGGCCATGCGCTGGCAGCCCGCCATTTTGGGATCAAAACTCCGGACATAGCTCTGCTGCCGATCGGCGGTGTGGCGAGGCTGCAGCGCATGCCCGACAAACCTCACCAGGAATTGATTGTTGCCATCGCCGGTCCTCTGGTCAACGCCCTCATTGCAGCAGTTCTGATTCTGTTCCTTGGACAGCAGATGAGCTTTGGCAGTCTGCAGTATCTGAATCAACCCGGCGTTGGATTGCTCGCGAAACTGGTCCCGATCAACCTCACCTTGCTGTTTTTCAATCTCATTCCAGCCTTCCCGATGGACGGCGGCCGAATGCTGCGCGCGATTCTGGCAATGCGGCTGCCGTATTCGCGTGCCACTCACATCGCAGCCTCGGTGGGCCAGGCCCTGGCTTTTGTGTTCGGGTTTCTCGGCCTGCTTTACAACCCGATGCTGATCTTCATCGCTTTCTTTGTTTTTCTTGGCGCTCAACAGGAGGCCGCTGTCGCTCAAATGAAGGATATCAGCACGGGGTTGCCGGTCTCGGAAGCCATGATGACACATTTGATGCGGCTTGCACCGGATGCGCGGCTCGACGATGCGGTCGAGGCTCTTCTGCGCACGGCGCAGCACGAATTCCCGGTTGTGGATGCCAATGACCAGGTGCTTGGGGTGCTGACACGCGATGACATGATAGCTGCGCTGAAACGATTTGGGCCGCAGGCGCCTGTTGCCGATTTCATGCGGCGCGATCTGCCGGTGGTTTCGGCGTTCGATCCGTTCGAGCAGGCGTTCCGGCAGATGCAGGATTGCGCCTGCCCCGCATTGCCGGTCGTGGATTCCAACGGCAGGTTCGTCGGCTTAATCACGCCGGAGAACGTCGGCGAAATGCTCCTGGTCCGGTCGCTCCAACCCAAAGTTGACGTTCCCGTTTGGAAACGCGCGGCTGCGGCCTGACAAAAGGCTCTATCGAGACAGACGCGTTCTGTTGACACAAAATGCTCCCAATCCGCGATGACATACCAAGCCGGCGTTTCCCGATAGTGACTACCGCCATAATCGGGCTGAACATCCTCGTCTTCCTCTGGGAATTGAGCCTCGGTGGAAGACTGCAGGACGCGATTCTGATGCTTGGCATCGTTCCGGTCCGTTACACCGATGAGCAGGTGGCCGCGCTTTTTGGCTGGGGCGAGCAGATCACGCCGTTTCTCAGCTCGATGTTTTTGCACGGCGGCTGGACACATCTGCTGGGCAACATGTGGACGCTGTGGATATTCGGCGATAATGTCGAAGACCGGCTGGGGCATGCGCGGTACATCCTTTTCTACCTTGTTGGTGGTGTGATGGCAGCGCTGCTGCACATCTTCACGAATCTTGGTTCAACCGTTCCGACCATTGGCGCAAGCGGTGCGATTGCCGCAGTGATGGGCGCCTACTTTCGCCTCTATCCGCACGCGCGAATCGAAATGATTGTTCCGCCTTTTATCTTCGGGCCGCTTTTTGTTGTGCCAGCCGTGGTTTTTCTCGGTTGGTGGTTTATTTTGCAGTTCTTCAACGGCACGCTGAGTCTCGTGTCGGTTCCGAGTTCGGTGGGCGGCATCGCGTGGTGGGCGCACATCGGCGGGTTTGTGTTTGGTGCGATGCTTTGCAGCATAGTCAAGGTCAAGCGATTCTATTGTCGCCACTACGAGGACGAAGACATGCCGTGGTGACAGGCCGCCATGCCAATGTTCTGCTGATTCACTATTCTTTTTGGAACAATCTGTTAGATTTGGCGCCGATGGCGAAGGAACCGGAGCATTTCAAGGAGCCAGTGTTGTCCGTCGTGCGAAAGGATGTGACAACGCTCAGGCACGATCTCACGATCCAGCAAGCGCTGGATGTCATCCGCCGCGAAGGCGCCGGCGAAAAGATTGTCTATTTCTATGTGATTGACGACGGCGCGCGGTTGGTGGGCGTGCTCCCGACGCGGCGGCTGTTAACCGCGCCTTTGGACCAGAGAATCTCCGACGTGATGATCAGGCGTGTTGTGGCGATACCGCACACGGCAACCCTGCTGGAAGCGTGCGAAGCGTTCATCATGCACCGGTTCCTTGCCTTCCCGGTCGTCGATGACCAAAAGAGAATCCTCGGCATTGTGGATGTGACCCTGCTCACTGAAGAGGCCTTTGACCTTGCCGAAAGAGAGCAGACCGACGCGCTGTTTGAGTCAATCGGTTTTCGGGTTTCTCAGGTTCGAGGTGCTTCGCCTGTTCGGGCTTTTCGGTTCCGATTCCCGTGGCTGCTGGCTACAATCGGCAGCGGCACTATTTGTGCTTTGCTGGCCGGCGCTTACGAGCTGACGTTGGCCAAGAGCCTGGTGCTTGCGTTCTTTTTGACTCTTGTTTTGGGGTTGGGCGAGAGCGTGAGCATGCAATCGATGGCGGTTGCCATTCAGGCGCTTCGGGCAAAGCGGCCGACGCTGCGCTGGTACTTCGAATCGCTGAAACGCGAATTGGGCACCGCGATTCTTCTTGCGACGGCTTGTGGCATCGTGGTTGGGGCGGTGGCATGGATTTGGCAGAAACACGGCGCTGCCGCGGTTACAATCGGCGGCGGGATATGGTTATCGTTGTGCGCGGCGTGTTGTCTTGGCCTTAGCGTTCCAACGCTGCTTCACGCATTGAAGCTCGATCCGAAGATCGCAGCCGGCCCGGTTACACTCGCTTTGGCTGACATAATCACATTGGTGGCGTATTTCGGTCTCGCGGCGCGCCTTTTGTAAATTCGCGGTCATGAGGCGCTTTGCAGCGCGCCTGCCTTGCCTTGCATTATTCCAACAATGGAGCATCTTTTCCCACGCGGCCGCCAATTGACCCGGTGACGCCGTTGCGCCGAGACCGCGCATGAGCGAGCATGTGGCCTGAGAAATTGTCCGGGATTGATGGCCGCAAGTATTGGAAGTTATGATTGCAATGATGCTGATAGACCCGTTCTGGTGGCTGATGGTGCCCGGTCTTTTGCTGGGCATCTACGCGCAAATCAGGCTCAGTTCGGCTTACGGCCGCTACATCAGGCAACCGGCCGAATCAGGCCTTTCAGGTGCCGAGGCTGCCCGCATGCTGTTGGACAGCGCCGGACTGCAGGATGTTCCTGTGGCGATGGTGCCTGGCGAACTCACCGACCATTACGACCCGGTGAAACGAGCGCTGTTTTTGTCGGAGGCAAACTTTCGCGGACGATCAATCGCCGCGTTGGGTGTGGCGGCTCATGAAGCCGGTCACGCCTTGCAGCACAAAGCCGCTTATGCGCCCCTGCAGATTCGCATGATGCTCGTGCCGGCCACAAACTTCGCCAGCAAAGCCGCATTCCTGATCCTCGGGGTTGGGTTCATGCTGACGGCGATCGGTTTTCTGAGTGTCGGCCTGTTCGCGAAGATACTGCCGCTGGCGATTGGCGCTTACGCGGTCGTGACATTCTTTCAATTGGTGACCTTGCCGGTCGAGTACGACGCCAGTCGGCGTGCCCGGGAACACCTTGTCAGGGCCGGGGTGATAAGCGGACGGGAGGTTGGAGCGGTGCAGGACGTCTTGAACGCTGCGGCGCTCACGTATGTCGCGGCGCTGGTGACCGCCGTGCTCGAGTTGCTTCGGCTTATAATGATCGCCCGCAGTTTGGATGATCGCTGAGGCCTGGGAACTGTGTTTTTGATCAGGACCAGAGTTTGTTTGGTCGGGCTCTTATTTGCTGCAACTCTGACTTGGAGAATCTTGCCGGCGACCGGGAATGTTCTCGTCGCCGAACACCTTTGGCCTCAAACGATTCAGTCTGGGATGGCGTCTTCTTCACATCGCGTGAGCGGGGAAGCCGCCGCGCGCATTGCGGTGGGACAGCGCAGCGAGGAGGACATCGGCTTTCAGCTGGGTCGCGCGGCAGAGAGCACGGGCAGGGTGGTGGTAATATCGCCGCACAACGCCTCGATCAAGTTTGAATTCGGCGCTGGTTTTGCTCGCTGGCATCAGGAGCAATTCGGCGAACCGGCGGCTGTCGAATGGCGCGATGTGGGTGGCACCGCAGACGCTCTGAAGTTTGTTCTTTCGGAGTTCTCGGGAAAACCGGATGGGATCGGCATCGACTGCTTTTTTGGCGGCGGCCCGGAACCTTTGCTTGTCTTAACGGGCAGGGGATTGACAACGCCGTGCCGCCTTCCCGATGAGGTGTTGGCCGGCATTCCCCGGCAGGCAAACGGCGTTGAAATC